>JBBRJU010000061.1:0-8455 GCA_038218895.1 Burkholderiales bacterium | reverse complement strand
CGCACCTTCCAGTTCGGTCTGCTGGTGGCCATCGCCAGCGCAGGCGTTTGCGCCTATGCCGCGATCAGCCGCAACTTCTGGCTGCTGACTGCTGCCACCCTGGTGGCTGGCTACTACAGCGCCAATGGTTCGCTGTACCGGTTTGCGTCGGTCGAGCTGGTCAAGCCAGAGTTCAAGGAGCGCGCCATCAGCTGGGTGCTGGCCGGCGGCATCCTGGGCGCGGTGGTCGGCCCCAACCTGGCCAGCTGGAGCCGTGACGCCCTGAGCCAGCCCTTTGCCGGTGCCTACCTGGCGCTGATGGGCGTGGCCGCGCTCAGCCTGGTGGTGATGTCGTGCATCCCGTTCCCCACGCTGCCGGGCCAGGGCAGCACGTCGCTGCTGGGCCGGCCCACCGGTGTCATCGTGCGCCAGCCGGTGTTCATCATTTCTGCGGCAGCCTGCGCCATCGGCTACGGCGTGATGAACCTGCTGATGGCCGCCACGCCGATCGCCATGGCGCAGTGCCTGCATCCCTTCAGCGCGGCAGCGTTGGTGCTGGAATGGCATGTGCTGGGCATGTTCGTGCCCAGTTTCTTCACTGGCAAACTGATCAAGCGCTTCGGCGTGCTGCCGATCATGGCCATCGGCCTGCTGTTGAACATCGCCTGCGTGGCCTTTGCGCTGCATGGCAACGACGTGATGCACTTTCTGGGCGCGTTGCTGGTGCTGGGGGTGGGCTGGAACTTCCTGTTCATCGGCGGCAGCACCCTGGTGACCGAGACCTACACCCCCGAGGAGAGAACCCGCGCCCAGGGTGCGCTGGACTTCTGCGTCTACACGACGATGGCGATCACCTCGTTCAGCTCGGGCGCCCTGGTCACCACCGGCGGCTGGACGGCGATGAACCTGGGCAGCATCCTGCCGATGGCCCTGCTGGCGGCGGCGCTGGTGTGGCTGGCCCGGCTGCGGCGCCGGCCGTCGGCCACGCCCGCAGCGACTTGAGCGTCTCAGCCCGGGCTGTCGGCGCGCGGCGCGTTGGCCCGGGCCGAGCCGGCCACCAGGTCGAAGCGGAACAGCCGGCATTCGATGGGCCCGTTCCACAGCGGCACGCGCCGTGCCTCCTTCAAGCGCAGCGCCTGCGGCAGTTTCATGTCAGGGCTCAGCAGCCAGGCCGTCCAGCCGGGGTAGTGGCGCTTCCAGTGCGCGGCCAGCTGGCTGAAGAACTCGTTCGGGTTGCCGCCGTCGGTGGGTGCGGCGAAATCTTCGCGCGCTGAGCGCGGGCCACGCGCTTCCCCGCGCGAGCCCTTGGGCGCAATGCGCGCACCGTAGGGCGGGTTCAGCATCAGCGTGCCTTGTGGCTGGATTGGCGTGATTGGCGTGGCTGACGTCGCTGGTGTGGCTGGCGTGCCTGGTGTGGCCGATGTGGCTGGCGTGGCTGGCTCGGGCGGCAGGCGCTGCAGCGCATCCGCCGTCTTGAACGCAATGGCGTGCGCGACCCCCGCGCGCTGGGCGTTGTGCTGGGCAAAGTCGGTCATGCGGAACGACACATCGCCGGCATGGATCGCCACGGCCGGCGCATGCTGGCGTGCCCTGGCGGCATCTTTCATCTGCACCCAGGCATGCTGCAGCGGGCGGAACGGCAACATCTTTTCGAAGGCGAAGCGGCGCTGCAGGCCGGGCGCAATGCCGCAGGCCATCTGCGCTGCCTCGATGGCGATGGTGCCGGCGCCGCAGCAGGGGTCGAACAGCGGGCCGTCCTCGGCACGGCCCTGCCAGCCGGCAGCGGCCAACATCGCGGCGGCCAGCGTCTCCTTCAGCGGCGCCTCGCCCTTCAGGCCCTGGGCATCGCGCCAGCCGCGCTTGAACAGCGCCTCGCCCGAGGTGTCGGCATACAGCGTGGCGTGGGTCGGCGACAGGTGCAGCGACAGCGGCAGATCAGGGTGGCGGGTGTCGATGCTGGGGCGCTCGCCGGTGGCATCGCGCAGCACGTCACACACCGCGTCCTTCACCCGCAGCGTGGCGAAATTCAGGCTCTGCAGCGGCGAGCGCTGGGCGGTGGTGTCGATGCGGAAGGTCTGCGCCGGCGTGACCCAGTCGACCCAGGGCACGGTGCGCGCCAGCGCATACAGGTCGTGCTCGTTTTCATACGGCCCGTGCGCCAGCGGCCACAGCACCCGCTGGGCCAGGCGGCTTTCCAGGTTCAGGCGCATCGCGGTCGTGGCGTCGCCGTCGACGGTGACACCACCACGCAGCATCTCGCCACTGGCTTGCGGGCCCAGGATGCGCAGGACCTCGTCGGCCAGCAGTTCCTCGGTGCCCGCCGCGCAGGGCAGGAACAGCGTCACCGTTGCGTTGCCAGTCTGCGCGGGCTTCCCAGGCGGACGCGGCGGATCCGGCCTGGCCGGTGCACCGGGGTCGCCCCCTTGCGGGGCAGGCGCCGCAGGCGCATCGGGGGGGAGCCGGTTCACAGGGTCTTGCGCAGGTTGGCCGGGGCGATCTTCAGCGCCTCGCGGTACTTGGCCACGGTGCGCCGTGCCACGGTGATGCCTTGCTCGCCCAGCATGTCCGACAGCAGGCTGTCCGACAGCGGTTTGGCCGGGTCTTCCGAGCCCACCAGCTGCCTGATCAGCGCACGCACGGCGGTGCTGCTGGCGTTGCCGCCGGCATCGGTGTTCAGGCTGGAGCCGAAGAAGTACTTCAGCTCGAAGGTGCCGAACGGCGTGTTCATGTACTTGGCGGTGGTCACGCGCGAAATGGTGCTCTCGTGCAGACCCAGTTCATCGGCGATCTCGCGCAGCACCAGCGGCTTCATCGCGATCTCGCCATGGTTGAAAAAGCCCTTCTGCCGTTCGACGATGGCCTGGCTTACCCGCAGGATGGTGTCGAAGCGCTGCAGGATGTTCTTCATGAACCAGCGTGCTTCCTGCAGCCGCCCACTCAGCCCGCTGGCGCTGCCGTTGCGCTGGCCGCGGATGGCCTGGGCATACAGGTCGTTGATGCGCAGCTTGGGCATCACATCGGGGTTGAGCGTGGCCTTCCAGCCACGGCCGGCCTTGATGACAATGACGTCGGGCACCACGATGTTGGCCTCGGCCTTGGTGAAGGGCCGGCCGGGCTTGGGCTCGCAGGCGACGATCAGTGCCTGGGCTTCGCGCAACAGGTCTTCGTCGGCGCCGGTGGCGGCCACCAGCTTCTTCATGTCGCGCCGGGCCAGCAGCTCCAGGTGGCTGCGGCAGACTTGCATCGCCACCTCGCGCGCCGGGGTCTTGGGCAGCTCTCTGAGCTGCAGGCAGATGCAGTCGCCCAGGCCGCTGGCGCCCACGCCGGTGGGCTCCAGGCTCTGCAGCCACTTCAGCGCGCAGCGCAGCCTGTCCATCAGCTCGTCGCGCGCGTCGGCGTCGGCATCGCCGCTGATGTCCAGGCCGATGGCCAGCCGCTCGGCGATCTCTTCCAGCGGGTCGGCCAGGTAGCCGTCTTCGTCGAGCGATTCGATCAGCACCATCACTGCCGCTGCGTCTTCGGGCGACAGGCGCATGCCCAGCAGCTGGCGGCGCAGGTGGTCTTGCAGGCTGGGGCCGTGGTCGGCGCTGTCGACCGGCTCGTAGTCGTCGCTGTCGCCCGAAGGCGAAGCGCTGCTGGCGGTGGGCAGCTCGCGGATGCCGTCGAAGTCATCACGCTCGGTGCCGTTTTCCCAATCGTCGCGTTCGGAGCCGCCGAACTCGGCGCTGTCCATGCCGGCCGGCTCGTCGGCGCCGGCCTGGCCGTCACCGCTGTCTTCGCGTTCGCTGAGCTTGCTCTTCTCGCGCTCGGCGCCGGCGTCGGCTGCGGCGCTGACCCGCTCCAGTCCGAACTCCATCGGCGCGTGGTCTTCCTCGGTGTCGAGAAAGGGGTTGGTCTCGAGCATCTGCTCGATCTCCTGGTGCAGCTCCAGTGTGGACAGTTGCAACAGGCGGATGGATTGCTGCAGCTGGGGCGTCAGCGCCAGGTGCTGGGACAGGCGGACCTGCAGCGACGGTTTCATGTCAGTGGTGCAGGTTGGCAAGCAAGGTCAGGGGCGGAGCCGGCTTCGCTGGTCCGCAGCCTGCGCCCCCACGGCGGGCAGCGGACAAAAGCGGGCGTGGGGGCACCATGTCACATCCGGAAGTGTTCGCCCAGGTACACGCGGCGCACGTCCGGGTTCTCGACGATCTCGGCCGGCGTGCCTTCGGCCAGCACCCGGCCTTCACTGATGATGTAGGCGCGGTCGCAGATGCCCAGCATCTCGCGCACGTTGTGGTCGGTGATCAGCACCCCGATGCCGCGGCTCTTGAGGAAACCGATGATGCGCGGGATCTCGAGCACCGCGATCGGGTCGACACCGGCAAACGGCTCGTCCAGCAGGATGAAGCGCGGCTGGGTGGCCAGCGCGCGGGCGATCTCCACCCGCCGCCGTTCGCCACCCGACAGCGCCGGCGCCGGGGAGTCGCGCAGCTTCTCGATGCCCAGGTCGCGCAACAGCACTTCGAGCTTGGCGTCGATCACCGCCCCCTGCAGCGGCTTGCCGGCGGCGTCGAGTTGCAGTTCAAGCACGGCGCGGATGTTTTCTTCCACCGTCAGCTTGCGGAAGATCGACGCCTCCTGCGGCAGGTAGCTCAAGCCCATGCGGGCGCGCTGGTGGATCGGCTTGTTCTGCACTTCCACGCCGTCAATGCGGATGGTGCCCGCATCGGCACGCACCAGGCCCACCACCATGTAGAAGCAGGTGGTCTTGCCAGCGCCGGTGGGGCCGAGCAGGCCCACCACCTCGCCAGCGGCCACGGCCAGGTGCACGTCCTTGATGACCTGGCGCGCGCCGTAGCGCTTCTGCAGGCCGGTCACCTCCAGGCGGCTGGTGCTGGCCGCTGCGGCGTCGGCCGCCCGGCTGGTGGCGATCGCCGCAGCGGTCAACGCCGATCCCCCAGGCCGGGCGAGGGCTTCAAATCACCGCCGGCCGGCGCTGCGGGTGGGGCGGGTGCGTCGGTGGGCGCACGGGGCGTGATCACCGCCCGCACCCGGCCGCCGGGGTTGCTGGCGGTGGCCGCACCGCCGCGCACGTTGAAGGATTCGGCGGTGCTGTCCCAGACGATCTGCTGGCCCTGGATCTCGTCGGCCACGGTGCTGCCGCGCAGCCGCCGTACCACCGCTGCGCCTTCAAAGCGCAAGGTGCCGGCACGGCTGTCGTAGTCGATGCGCTGGGCCTGGCCTTCCACGGTCTCGTCGGCACCGTCGCGCTTCTGGCGGTAGGTGGCGGGCTTGGTGGCGCTGCCGGTGGCCACCGCCATCTGGTAGCCCTCGGGTGTTTCGCGCAGTTCCAGCCGGTCGGCGCGGATCTGCAGCGTGCCCTGGCTGATGACCACGTTGCCACTGCACACGCTGGTCTGCTTGAGCAGATTCACGGTGCAGGGCTGGTCGGATTCCAGCGTCATCGGCCGGCTGCGGTCGGCTTTTTCAGCCCATGCAGCAGCATTGCCGGTGATCAGCAGCAGTGCAGCAAGAAGGAAGGGAGGGTTCAGGGTAAACATCAGTCGGCACAAAACTTGCAGATCATTTTAGACCCAAGTTCTGGCCGACCGGCCCTGCCATCTGCGCGAATTCTGCCGCGATCTGGCGTCGTGGGGATGCGTTCAGCCTTTGCGCGACTGTGCGATCAGGGCATCTGCCACGGCCAGCGCCCGTTCCGGCGTGCCAGCAATCGACGGCGAAGTCATGAACCGGCCCTGGATGCCCAAGGTGGGCACGCCTTCGATGCGGTAGCCATCGGCCAGTTGCTTGGACTGGCGCAGCTTGGTGGCCACGCCAAAGCTCTTCATCGTCTCGCCGAGCTTGGCGGCGTCGACGCCGGCCGTCTTGGCCCAGTCGAGGATCTCGGACTCGGTGTTCAAGCGCTTGCGGTCCACATGCAGCGCGGCGAACACCTTGCGGTGCATGGCGTCGATCTGGCCCATGGCCTCGATGGCGTAGTACAGGCGTTGCAGCGGCTCCTGCCCCGGGCTGAAGGCCACCGGGATGCGGCGGAAGGTGACGGTCTGCGGCAGCCTCTTGACCCAGGCCTCCAGCACCGGCTCGAAGGCGCTGCAGTGCGGGCACCAGTAGCCGAAGAACTCGACCACCTCCAGCTTGCCCTCGGCCACCGGCACGGGTGTCTCCACCCGCTTGTAGTCGCGGCCCTCTTGGGGGCCGCCCTGGGCCCGGGCCAGCAGCGGCAGGCCAGCCAGGCCGGCCAGGCTCGCGTTTGCCAGCACCCAATCACGACGGTTCATGCAAAGCCTCTTTCAAATGGTCTTCAGTGTGGTGTAACGGTTGGTGGAGTGCGCCGGTGCACCTGGAGTTCACTGGTTCAGCGCTCCACCCGCACCAGGTTGGCCTCGATGCCGGCGCCGGCCAAGCGGCCCTGGGTGTCTTCCGCCGATTCGCGGGCGTCGAACGGGCCCAACCGCACCCGGTACACGGTGCGGCCGGATTGCTCGCGTTCGGTGACCCGTGCCTCCAGGCCCAGCAGGCCCAGCTTGGCGCGCTGGGCTTCGGCGTCTTCGGGCCGGGCATAGGCACCTGCCTGTACAAAGAAGGCGGCAGCCACCGCGCTGGCAGCCTTGGCTGCCGACCTGGCGCTGCCATCGGGCTGGCCGGCCAGGATGGCCGACGGGTCACGTGCGGCGCGGCTGGCGGCGGGCGCCACCGCCGTGGCGGCAGCCCCCGCACGCGGCGCCGCGCCGGAGGCCGGGGCCGCCGGCGCAGGCGTGCCCATGGCCGTGCTGGGCTGCTGGGCCCCCGGCGCGCTGGCCGCCGGCACCACGCCGCTGGCCGCTTGCAGCGCCGGGCGCGCCGGGTTCTTGCCAGCCAGCGGGGCGTTCGGGTCCCAGTTCTTGTTGCGCTCGGCCTCGGCGGCGTCTTGTTCGGCGGTGCGCTGGGGCAGCTTATCGATGAAGGGCACCGGCGTCTTGGTGACATACAGCGCCACCGCCAGGGCCACGCCCAGGCCCACCACCAGGCCCACCACCAGGCCGGTGATGAAGCCGCCGCGCGTCAGGCGCTTCATGCTGCGGCCTCGTTGGTGTCGGTCGACTTGCCGGCGGAGGTGTGGGCGGGCGTGTCAGCGGAAGTGTCGGCGGAAGTGTCGGCGGTCGTGCCGGCCGCGCTGTCGCGGGCCATCGCGTCGGGGGCGCTCACACCCAGCATGTCCAGCGCATTGCCCAGCACCTGGCGGGTGGCGGCCAGCAAGGCGATGCGGGCGGCCGCCAGCGCCGGGTCGGCGATCAGGAAGCGCTCGGCGGCATACCAGCTGTGGAAGGCGGCAGCCAGGTCCCGCAGGTAGAAAGCCACGTCATGTGGCGCCAGGTCGGCCGCAGCGTTGGCCAGCATGTCGGGGTAGGCGGCCAGCTTCAGCATCAGCGCGGTCTCGGTGGGCGCGGTCAGCAACGACAGGTCAGCGCCCGCTGCCGACGCGGTGTCCACCTGCAGCCCGGTGCGCACGGTGTACTGCGCCAGCACTGAGCAGATGCGTGCATGGGCGTACTGCACATAGAACACCGGGTTCTCGTCGTTGGCCTTCAATGCCAGGTCGACGTCGAACACGAACTCGGTGTCTGCTTTGCGGCTGATCAGGAAGAAGCGCACCGCGTCTCGGCTGGTCATGTCGATCAGGTCGCGCAGCGTCACATAACTGCCGGCGCGCTTGCTGATCTTCACTTCCTGGCCACCCTTCATGACCATGACCATTTTGTTGAGCACGTAGTCGGGCCAGCCTTGGGGGATGCCCACGCCTGCGGCCTGCAGCCCGGCGCGCACCCGGGCGATGGTGCCGTGGTGGTCGCTGCCCTGGAAGTTGATGACCTTGTCGAAGCCGCGCTGCCATTTGTCGATGTGGTAGGCCACATCGGGCACGAAGTAGGTATAGCTGCCATCGGACTTGCGCATGACGCGGTCCTTGTCGTCACCGTAGTCGGTCGACTTCAGCCACAGTGCGCCGTCTTTCTCGTAGGTCTTGCCGGCGGCGGCAACACGGGCCACGGCGGCTTCCACCTTGCCGCTGCTGTACAGGCTGCTTTCCAGAAAATAGTTCTGGAACTGCACGCCGAATGCCTGCAGGTCCAGATCCTGCTCATGGCGCAGGTAGGCCACCGCGAACTGGCGGATGGACTCCAGATCGTCCGCTTCACCGCTGGCGGTGAACTGGCGGTCGTCGGCATGCACCGTCTTCTTGGCCAGAAAGTCGGCCGCGATGTCGGCGATGTAGCCGCCGTTGTAGGCGTTCTCGGGCCAGTCGGCATCACCGGGCTGCACACCGCGGATGCGGGCCTGGGTGCTGGCCGCGAGCGTGGCGATCTGCACGCCGGCATCGTTGTAGTAGAACTCGCGGGTGACGGCCCAGCCCTGGCTTTCATGCAGGCGGCATACCGCGTCGCCCAGCGCGCCCTGGCGCGCATGGCCCAGGTGCAGCGGGCCGGTGGGGTTGGCCGAG
>JBBRJU010000060.1:0-8478 GCA_038218895.1 Burkholderiales bacterium | reverse complement strand
CATCACGCCCACGCCCACCGGCACGAACAGCAGCGACAAGTGCTGCAGCAGCGCATCGGCCGCCATGCCGGCCGGCGCGCGCAGCCGCTGCCAGCCCAGCAGCACCATCAGCAGCAGCAGGCCCAGCACCGGGCCGGGCAGCGGCAGGTGCAGCAGGCGTGCCAGCACCTCGCCGGCCGACTGGCACAGCAGCAGGATCGCCAGACCGTGCAGCAGGGTCATGGTGGGGTGTGTTGCGGGGCGTGGTGCCGGACGCGACCTCGGGCGCGACCCGGGGCTTGAAGTGGGACGTGGCACAGGGCGCCAAGCAGCCGCTGTGCCGCCAGCCGCCACACACCCGGCGCGGCCAGGCCCGCAGCCGGGGCACCGCAGGCTGCCATCGCCACCATCACAGCGCCGGGTACAGCCGGCCGGGGTTGAAGACGCGGTCGGGGTCGAACACGTCCTTCAGGCCCTGGTGGATGCGCAGCAGCGGCGCGGCCAGCGGCGCAAAGGCATCCCCCGGCGCGCCGCCGCGGAAGGCGCTGGCATGGCCGCCGACGCGCGCGGCGGCCTCGCGCAGCGTGGCAGCGGCGGCGGTGGTCACCACCCAGCGCTGGCCGCCGCCCCATTCCACCAGTTGTTCACCGGGCAGGGCCAAGGGCGGCGCGGTCTGGGGCACGGCCAGGCGCCACAGCGTGGCGCCACCGGCCACCGCCTTGTGGGCGCCGGCAAAAAACTCGTCGGTCTGGTCGCGCAGGCCCTGCCAGAAGCCGGCGGCCAGCGTGTCGTCGACCGGCTCGCCGCCCAGGCGGCGCCGGGCCGACTGCACGGCGGCCGCCGCGCCCGACAGGCGCAGCACCAGCATGCCGTCCCACCAGGCGCTGGCGTTGACCGGCAGCGGCTGGCCGCCCCAGGTGTTGAGCTGCTTCAGCGCCGCAGCCTGGTCGCGCTCGAAGCGCAGGGTGGCGCTGGCCACCGGCACCGGCAGCACCTTCAGGCTGACCTCGCACAGCACGCCCAGCACGCCCAGGCTGCCGGCCAGCAGACGCGACACGTCGTAGCCGGCCACGTTCTTCATCACCTGGCCGCCAAAGCTCAGCACGTCGGCGCGGCCGTTGAGCAGGGTGGCGCCCAGCACGTAGTCGCGCACGCCGCCCACTGCCGCACGTGCGGGCCCGGCCAGGCCGGCGGCCACCATGCCGCCGACGGTGGAGGCGGCGCCGAAGCGCGGCGGCTCGAACGGCAGGCACTGGCCCTGTGCCGCCAGCGCGGCTTCCAGTTCAGCCATCGGCGTGCCTGCGCGCACGGTGACCACCAGCTCGCTGGGCTCATAGCTGCTGATGCCGGCCAGTGGCCGCACGTCCAGCGGCAGGCCCCGCACCGGCCCGCCGTAGAAGGCCTTGGTGCCGCCGCCGGTGATGGCCAGCGGCGTCTTGTCGGCACGCGCGGCGCGCACCTGTTCGGTCAGGGCGGCCAGCGCCGGGTCGGCCATGCTCAGAATCTTTCCAGTTCCGGGAAGGGCAGCAGACCCTTCTTGACGTGCATGCGGCCGTATTCGGCACAGCGGTGCAGCGTCGGGATCACCTTGCCCGGGTTCAGCGTGCCGGCGGCATCGAACGCGCGCTTGACGCCGAAGAACTGCTCGCGCTCTTCGGGGCTGAACTGCACACACATGCTGCTGAGCTTTTCCACGCCCACGCCATGCTCGCCGGTGACGGTACCGCCCAGGGCCACGCTGGTCTCCAGGATGTCGGCGCCGAACAGCTCGCAGCGGCGCAACTGGTCGGGGTCATTCGCATCGAACAGGATCAGCGGGTGCAGATTGCCATCGCCGGCATGGAAGACGTTGCAGCAGCGCAGGTCGTATTTCTTCTCCATTGCGGCAATCGCGATCAGGATGTCGGCCAGCTTCTTGCGCGGGATGGTCGAGTCCATGCACATGTAGTCGGGGCTGATGCGCCCGCTGGCCGGGAAGGCGTTCTTGCGCCCGCTCCAGAACTTCAGCCGCTGCGCCTCGCTCTCGCTCACCGCCACCCGGGTGGCGCCGCAGCCTTGCAGCACCGCCAGCATGCGGCCGATCTCCTCTTCCACCTCGTCGGGCGTGCCGTCGCTCTCGCACAGCAGGATGGCGGCGGCGTCCAGGTCGTAGCCGGCGTGCACATAGTCCTCCACCGCTGCCGTCATCGGCTTGTCCATCATCTCCAGCCCGGCGGGGATGATGCCGGCGGCGATCACCGCAGCCACCGCGTCACCGGCATGGCGGATGTCGTCGAAGCTGGCCATGATGCAGCGCGCCAGCTGCGGCTTGGGGCAGAGCTTGACAGTCACCTCGGTGGTCACGGCCAGCATGCCTTCGCTGCCCACCACCACCGCCAGCAGGTCGAGCCCGGCGGCGTCGAGCGCGTCGCTGCCGAATTCCACCGGCTCGCCGTCGACCAGGTAGCCACGCACCTTCAGCAGGTTGTGCAGGGTGAGGCCGTATTTCAGGCAATGCACGCCGCCGGAGTTTTCGGCCACGTTGCCGCCGATGGTGCAGGCAATCTGGCTGCTGGGGTCGGGCGCGTAGTACAGGCCATGCGGCGCCGCCGCCTCGCTGATGGCCAGGTTGCGCACGCCGCACTGCACCACCGCCGTTCGGCCGAGCGGGTCGATCTTGACGATGCGGTTGAACTTGGCCAGCGACAGCACCACGCCTTCGGTGTGGGGCATGGCGCCGCCAGACAAGCCGGTGCCGGCGCCGCGCGCCACCACCGGCACGGCCAGCGCATGGCAGGCCCTCAGCACGGCAGCAACCTGGGCTTCGGTCTCGGGCAGGGCCACGGCCAGCGGCAGCGCCCGGTAAGCGGTGAGGCCGTCGCATTCATAGGGCACCGTGTCTTCGCGGTGGTGCAGCAGCGCATGCGCCGGCAGCACGGGGCGCAGGGCGGCCACCACCTGCTGCTGGCGTGCGGCGCGCTGGGCGGTGCCGATGGCGGGGTGGGCGGTGGGGGCATTCATCGGGGGCGGTCCTCGCCGGCGGCGGGCAGGGCGCGGCGTGGCCGGACTGTACGACGCAGGCCCGGCTGCAGGCGCTGCCCAGGTGCGTGGTGCGGTCACTTCAGCCGTGACCGCCATGCGGGTCGGCGCTGTGCTGGGGCGGGCAGGAGGAAACGCCGGGCCGCTCCCCAAGTTTCCGCATTCCCCCTCGGGGGGACTGAAGCGCAGCGGCAGGTCGGGGGCCCCAGGAGGAAACGCTGGGCCGCTCCCAAGTTTCCGCATTCCCCCTCGGGGGGCCTGACGCGCAGCGGCAGGTCGGGGGCCCCATCACACCGCAGTGAAGACCGTCAGCACCCCGGTGTAGCCATACAAGTGGTGGCGGGCGATCTCGCCGGCGGCGAAGAAGCCCACCATCGGCACGTCGCCCAGCGCGTGTTGCACCAGCTGTGCCTCGGCATGTGGCGCGCCGAAGTGCGGCCCGCCGCGGCCCGAGCACGACACATACACCGCGCCCACGATGCGTGGCACCGCCGGCGGGCTGGCCGGGTTGCCGGTGGCCACCGGTGGCATGTCGGCGGCGGATTCGATCTCCTCGCGGATCTCGGCGCAGATGCGCACCAGGTCGCGCCGCGCCGCCGCCACGTCGCGCCGGCAGAAGGCGAACTGCTGGCCCAGCTGCAGGTGCTCTGCAATGGCGATGCCCTGGCGCGCGGGGTCGATGCCGATCAGGTTGCGCACCCGGGTGTCGCTGCCGAACTGGCCGCCGCGGCTCAGCGCGGCGTCGCCGCCATCGGTCAGCCCCACCAGGGTGGCGCGCAGCGCCGCCATCGCCTGCTGCGGCTGCTGCAGGCTCACCTGCAGTTCATCCAGCAGCAGCGGCAAGGCAGGCTGGTCGTCGAGGGTGAGTGCCAGGTTGCCGTCGGCTGCGGTGATGTGCCGGGTGGGCCCCAGGGGCTGGCAGCCCTGCGTGACACGCGAGACCAGGCGCGGCGCGGGCACCGGGTCGGTGGGGTCGTGCGCCAGGAAGGCGACGCCCGACAGGCCGCCTTCGAACACGCCGTCGGCGATGTGCAGGCGGCGCGTGCGCGCTGCGGTGAGCCCGCCGAACAGGTAGCCGCTGTCGGTGCGGCCGGCCAGCTCCATCAGCAGGTCGTCCAGGTCATGGGTGGCCGGGTCGGCATGCACCAATGCACTGTCGGCCCAGCCGGCCGGCATCGGCTGGCGGCCGCTGAACAGCCGGAAGCTGGCCGGCGGCAGGTCGCACAGCATCAGCACCAGGGCCGGCTCGTCGATGTACTCCACCCCACCGGCCAGCACGCCCACGCCCACGGTGCCGGCCCAGTGCACGCCGGGCCAGCGCTGCTGCAGCTCGGCCAGCAGGGCATCAGCCTGCGGCGCCAGCGCGTCGGTCAGGTAGACCAGGCCCAGCGTCGGCAAGAAGGCGGGTTGGCGCGCCGCGCGCCGCGCCTCGACCTGTGCGGCGGCCAGCGCCAGCGCCATGTGGCCGTCGGGGTGGGTGGCGTGGCCGGTGATGAATGCCTGCATGGCGGGTGCGGGGCGGTCAGCGCGGACGGGCGGCGCGGCGCTTGGTGGCGGCGGCCTTGCCACCGGCGGTGGCCTTGCGGGTGGGCGTGGCCTGTGCGGTGGCTGGGCTGGATGCCAGCGCGCCGCTGCGCTTGCCCAGCGATTGCGCTGCGGCGCCGGCGCGCTTGGCCACCGCCGCTGGCATGGCCGCTGCCTGGCGGAAGGTCTCGCCAGCGGCGTCCAGCCCCTGCTGCACCAGGTTGCCGGCCAGGTTGCGGGCCTTGTCGGTGGCACCGTCCTGCATTGCATTGGCTGCCAGCTGGGTAAATTGCTGGGTGAGGGCGCCCCACCAGTGCATCGGGTCGATCACGCCGCTGGGCACCTCGGGCGTGGCCGCTGCGGCGGGCGCGGCTGGCGCAGCGGGTGGCGGGGCGTGAGCGGGCGCCGGGGCGGGTGCCCAGGCCGCAGCCACCGGCGCGGCCGGCATGCGGATCTTCAACGATTCGGTCAGATCGCCGAACGAGACGTTCATCGTCTTGAGCGTGCTCAGCGTCATGCGCTGCACTTCCAGCGCCTGGATGGTGACGCCCAGCATGCGCGCGTTCTGCTCCAGCCAGAACTGCACCGTGCGCAGGTCGTTGATGCGCTTCTCCAGTTCCTCCGGGTCGAGCGTGGGGGCGATCCACTGGCCAACGCCGGGCATGGCCGCGCCAGCGTTCTTCACCAGGCCCTGCAGGAAGTCGAAGCCGGGCACCATCTTGGCGAAGGCGGCGGTGGGATCGGTCATGGCATCTCCTGGCGGTGTGGTGGTCGTTGTTCGTGGCTGTGCCGGGCCATGGTAGCCGGCGGGCGGGGCGAAGTCACACCCAGGCCGTGTGCCCGTCTGATGCCTGTCAACCTGCGTGTCAATCGACCGGTCGACCCGCCGGTCAATCCGCCGGGGGTTGCAGCCGCAGCACGCCGTCGGCCTGGCTGAAGGGCAGGCGGCCCAGCACGTCCATGCCCAGCAGCGGCGCGCCCAGTGCCGGCAGCACGGTGATGGGCAGGCGGTCCACCTGCACGCCGCCTTGCAGTTGCAGGCTGCCCCGGCCGACCCAGCCGGCCACGATGCCGCCGGCGGTGGCCGACTGCACCCGGCCCTCGACCACCAGGCCGGCGGCGCGGGCCAGGGACTCGGGCAATGCGGTGCGGGTGGCACCGGTGTCGACCAGGAATTCGACCGCCACGCCGTTCACCCGCCCCGGCCAGTGGAAGTGGCCGTCGGCCGCGCGGCGCAGCTCGATCACGCCGCCCTGGCTGCTGAAGCGGCTCTTCTGCTGCTGCGCCTGCCAGGCCTGCACGCCCAGGAACACGAAGGTGCCGAGCAGCAGCCAGAGGGTGATGTGCTTGAGGGTGCGAGGAAAGTCGGCCATGGCGGGCGAACGATGCCATGAATCGGCGCCACCCCCGGTGCGGGCGGGCTTCTCAAAAATGGTGGCGCCGGGTACAACGCCGCATGACCCGACCACCCGCCGTTCCGCCCGACCCGGCGCCCGAGCTCGCGCCCTATCTTCAGCCCCATCCATCCACCCAGCCACCCAGCCACCCAGCCAGCCAGCCAGCCAGCCACCATGCCGCCCACCACCCTGTCTCGCGTCGTGCTCTATGTGCGCGACATCCCGGCCGTGGCCGCGTTCTACCAGCGGCACTTCGGCCTGCAGCCCCTGTCCAGTGCCGAGCCCGGCTGGCTGGAGCTGGCCCCGCCGGGTGGCGGCTGCGCCATCGCGCTGCACCAGGCGGCGGTGTCGCAGAAGCGCGGCGCCGAGATCAAGCTGGTGTTCGGCGTGGCCAATGTGCGTGCCTTCAAGGCGGCCAGTGCGGCCGCTGGCCTGCAGTTCGGCCCGGTGCATGAGGCGCCCGGCCATGCCTTTGCCAATGCCAAGGACCCGGCGGGCAATGCGATCTCGATCTCCAGCCGCGGCATGGGCTGAGCGCATGCACGGCCCGGCCCGGTGGCGGGCCGGCGGGCGGCGGCGCAAGCTGGGGTCTCTGCCAGCCCGGGGGCCTCAGACATGACCGCTTTGCCCTGCATCGGGCGCCTGCTCGTCCCGTTTTGCCTGCTGCTGGCCGCCTGGCTGGGCGGCTGCGCCAGCGTGGCGCCGCCTTCGCCCGCACCGCTGCTGCACGACGCCCTGTTCGACCACCCGCCGCGCCCGGCCGAGGCCGACGCGGTGCTGCGCCTCAGCCCGGCGATGCAGGCCCATCTGGACCTGCTGCGCAGCCAGGTCAGCCGCCCGGGCGACCTGCCGCTGGCGCTGGCCGAATCGCTCTACAAGCCCGGCGGCCTGCGGCTCGACTACGACGCCAGCATCACCCGCAATGCCGCCCAGGCGTTCGAGGCACGCAGCGGCAACTGCCTGTCGCTGGTCGTGATGACCACCGCGCTAGCGCGTGCACTCGGGCTCGATGTCAGTTTCCAGAGCGTGCGCAGCGGCGACCTGTTCCGCCAAGAGGGCGATCTGACGTTGCGCACCGGCCATGTCAACCTGGTGCTGGGTGAACGCCTGCGGGCGCAGCACTGGCGCACGGCCCAGGCCGAGGTGGTGCTGCGCCACCTGGTGATCGATTTCCTGCCGCAGGAGACGGCGCGCGGCCTGCCAGTCGAGCCGATCGGCCAGGCCGAGGTGCTGGCGATGTTCATGAACAACCGGGCGGTGGAATCGCTGCTGGCGCGGGCGCCGGCCCCCGCCTATGCCTGGGCGCGCGAGGCGCTGCGCCACGACCCCGGCTTTGCCCCGGCCTACAACACCCTGGGCGTGGTGTACCAGCGCGCCGGCCACCTGGCACCGGCCGCCGCCGCCTTCGAGCGGGTGCTGGCGCTCGACGACCGCCAAGTGGCGGCGATGGCCAACCTGGCCCAGGTGCGCCGCGCCCAGGGGCGTGATGCCGAGGCCCGGGCCTGGGAGGCGCGCCGCATGGCGCTGGAGCCGCAGGCACCGTTCCACCACCTGCGGCTGGGCCAGGCCGCGTTGGCCACCGGTGACCTGGCGCAGGCGCAGGCGCACTTTCAGCGTGCGCTGCGCAGCCTGTCCGGTGCACACGAGGCCTGGTTCGGTCTGGCCCAAGTGCATGCGGCCCGTGGCGACAGCGCACAGGCCGAGCAAGCATTGCGCCGGGCGCTGGCGGCCAGCCCCACCGCCGGGGAGCAGGCCCGCTATGCCGGCAAGCTGGAGGCGATGAAGGCCGCCGCAGCGCATTGATCTCCGCAAACGCAGATCCGCGCTGGCAGATCTGCAACGGCAGGCCCGCAGCGGCAGGCGCACTGTGCTGCGCGCAGCCGCGCCGCACTGCGCTCAGCGGCTGTGCAGCGTCATGCGCGAGAGCGCCGCAGCGGCATCATTGCCTGGCGCCGGCGGGGCGGTGCGCGGCAGGCGCAGCAGTGCCTCGTTGTCCAGCGGCGCCCCGGCGTTTGCAGCGGCCGGTGCGGGCCGGCGCATGGCCACGCCCACCGTCAGGATGTCGATCACCAGCAGCTGCAGGATGCGGCTGACCATCGGCACATGGGTGCTGGCGTCTTCCACATGGTCGACGGCCAGCACGGTGTGTGCCTTGCGCGCCAGCGGGCTCTGGCTGGCGGTGATGGCCACCACCGCCGCGCCACGGGCGCGTGCCAGGTCAGCCACCTCCAGCAGCTCGGGCAGGCGGCCCCCGCTGCTGATGACCACCGCCACGTCCCCTGGTTTCAGCACGCCGGCGGCCAGGGTCTGCAGGCGCGGGTCGGTGTAGGCTGCGCTGGGGATGCCGAAGCGCAGGAACTTGAACTGCGCGTCCACAGCCACTCCGCCGTACTGGCCCACGGTGTAGAACTCCACCCGATTGGCCTGCACCAGCAGGTCGATGGTGCGGTCGATCATGTCGCTGTTGAGCTGGCTGCGCATCTGCAGGATGGCGCTGGCGGTGTTGCCCAGCACCTTGCTGCCCAGCTCCACCGACGAATCGTCGTCGGTCACCTGCACA
>JBBRJU010000059.1:0-8500 GCA_038218895.1 Burkholderiales bacterium | reverse complement strand
CCCGCACTGCGAGAAAGCATGCGCCTGGTGATGGTTGGTGATGGGCCTCTGCGCGCCGACTGCCTGGACATCCTGTCCAGCGCAGGCATCGCTGACTTGGCCTGGCTGCCGGGCGAGCGGTCTGACGTGCCACAGATCATGCAAGGTCTGGACGTCTTTGTGCTGCCGTCATTGGTCGAAGGCATTTCCAACACGATTCTTGAAGCCATGGCTTCGGGGTTACCGGTTCTGGCCACTGCTGTGGGGGCCAACCCGGAACTGGTGGACGACGGCCGCACGGGCCACATCGTGCCTGCCGGCAGCCCCGACGCCTTGGCCAACGGCTTGCTGCGCTTGGTGGCAGACCCGACACGGGCCAAGGCCATGGGCATCCAGGGCCGCGCCGACGTGGAGCAGCGCTTCAGCCTGGCCGCGATGGTGGCCGGCTATGAGGCCGTATACGAACGTGTGCTCTGATCGCAGCGCAGCAAGTTTGCCCATGCGTGACCTGCTTGATCATGCTCAGTCACAGGCGGCTCCAACGCCCTGAGATGGCTTCCACGTGAAAGCGGGGACGCGACTTGGTCGCCTCGTACACCTTGGCCAGGTACTCGCCGATGATGCCCAGACTTAGCAGCTGGATGCCGCCCAGCAAGTACATCGGGATGACCGTGGAAGCCCAGCCGGGCAGGGCCACGTCGGTGAACAGCCGCAGCGCCAAGGCCCATGCACCCATGCCCACGCTGAGCAGGGACACCACGGCGCCCAGGCCAGTGATGATCCGCAGCGGCGCCGCGGAAAACGAGGTGACGCCGCGCCACGCCAACGCCAGCATCTTGCTCATCGGGTATTTGGACTCGCCGGCAAACCGCTCGGCGCGGTCGAACTCGATGGACTTCGTGCTGTACCCCAGCTGCGGGACGATGCCGCGCAGAAAGAGATGTGTCTCCTGGTAGTGGCGCAGCGCTTCCAGCGGGCGCCGGCCCATCAACCGGTAGTCGGCGTGATTGAAGACGATTTGCACACCCATCGCCGCCAGCAGCCGGTAGTAACTCTCTGCTGACCAGCGCTTGAAGAAGGTGTCCTTGTCCCGACGACGGCGCACTGCATACACGATCTCGTGTCCCGACCGGAAGGCTTCGATCATCGCGGGGATGATGCTCAGGTCGTCTTGCAGATCGGCGTCAAGGCTGATCAGCGCATCACCGCCAATGCTCATCAACCCACAGAACAAGGCGTTCTGGTGGCCACGGTTGCGGCTCAGCTTCAGGCCGCAGCAGTCAGGACGGACGGCGGAGAGTTCTTCGATGAGGGACCAGGTCTGGTCCCGGCTGCCGTCATCAACGAAGTAGATCGAGCTTGATGGGGCGATGCGCCCCTCGGCTTTCAATCCGTCCAGGATGCCGGTCAAGCGGGAAGCCGTTTCCTTCAGCACCTCCTGCTCGTTGTAGCAAGGCAGCACAAAGTTCACCTGCGGCGCCCTCGTGGTCGCCAGGCTGCTGGCTGTGAACTGCGTCGGATCGATCAGGTCCATGGTGGTCGTCGTTCGAAGCCGGGGTGTTGATAGGTGCGTCATGTGCCGCGGCAATTGCATGCATGTGCACAGGACATGGCCGTACTTCACGCGCAGGGTCAATCGGCAGTCGGCCGTGGACGGCATCAGGCCCATCGAGTTCGTAAGCGTGTGCCATTGCAACGGTGATTGGACCAAAGTCCGACGCCAGTTTACGGCCCAGGCCACGGTTGACGGTACAGCGGTGGCCGGTGCAATCAACCGGGTGGGACACCCTTGCGTGCACTTTTTCATGCCCCCCAGTTTCCGAGCCCCGGCCGCGTCCGGCTCCGGTGACTGGCTGGGGGACAATCCTCTTTGGCCTTGAGCATCGCACGGCTGGCTTGGCGTGGCGGTTGATCCCTGCTACCCGAGTACACCTCCAACCCCAGCCGCGGAACGACAACCATGTGTGGAATCACCGGCATCTTCGACACCCGCAGCGGTCGCGCCGTGGACGGCGCGGTGCTGCAACGCATGAACGATTCGCAGCTGCATCGGGGCCCCGATGAAGGTAGCCTGCACCTCGAGCCCGGCGTGGGCCTGGGCCACCGCCGCCTGTCCATCATCGACATCGCCACCGGCCAGCAGCCGCTGTTCAACGAAGACGGCTCCGTCGTCGTCATCTTCAATGGCGAGATCTACAACTACCAAGACCTGATCCCCGAATTGCAGGCCCTGGGCCATGTCTTCCACACCAAGAGCGACACCGAATGCATCGTGCACGCCTGGGAACAGTGGGGCGACCAGTGTGTGCAGCGCTTCCGTGGCATGTTTGCCTTTGCGCTGTGGGACCGCAATCGCCAGACCTTTTTCATGGCCCGCGACCGCCTGGGCGTCAAGCCCATGTACTACGCGCTGCTGGACGACGGCCTGCTGATCTTCGGCAGTGAACTCAAGTCGCTGATGGCGCATGGCGGCCTCAAGCGTGACATCGATCCGATGGCGCTGGAGGAGTACTTCGCGCTGGGCTACGTCGCCGAGCCGCGCACCATCTTCCGCCAGGCGAAGAAGCTGCCGCCGGCGCACACGCTGGCCATCCGCCGTGGTGAGCCGGTGGGCGAACCGCGTGAATACTGGGATGTTGACTTCTCGCTCAACAATCCCATCGGCATGGAAGACGCGTGCGAAGAACTGGTCCGCCGCCTTCGGGAATCCGTCAAGCTGCGCATGATTGCCGAGGTGCCTCTGGGCGCCTTCCTGTCCGGCGGCGTGGATTCCAGCGCCGTCGTGCAAGCCATGGCCGGCTTGTCGCAGGGCCCAGTCAACACCTGTTCCATCGCCTTCGACGACCCCGCCTACAACGAAAGCGCGTTCGCCAAGATGGTGGCCGACCGCTACCGCACCAACCACCGCGTGGAAACCGTCAGCAGCGACGATTTCGATCTCATCGACACGCTGGCCCACCTGTACGACGAGCCTTACGCCGACAGCTCTGCCATCCCCACCTACCGCGTGTGCCAGCTGGCGCGCAAGCATGTGACCGTGGCTTTGTCGGGTGACGGCGGTGATGAGACCTTCGGGGGCTACCGCCGCTACAAGCTGCACATGATGGAAGAGAAGATGCGCGCATCCTTGCCAGAAGGGGTGCGCAAGCCGGTCTTCGGGCTACTGGGGCGGCTGTACCCGAAGGCGGATTGGGCGCCGCGCGTGCTGCGCGCCAAGACCACCTTTGAAGGCATGGCGCGCAACTCCGTGGAGGCCTACTTCCACAGCATGTCGCTGATCCGCCAGCCCATGCGGGGCCGCCTGTACAGCGCCAAGCTCAAGTCGCAGCTGGCCGGCTACAGCGCGCTGGATGTCTTCGAACGCCATGCCCGCCGCGCCAACACCGACGACCCGCTGGCCCTCATCCAGTACATCGACACCCACACCTACCTGGTCGGCGACATCAACACCAAGGTGGATCGTGCGTCCATGGCGCATTCGCTGGAGGTGCGAGAGCCCTTGATGGACCATGAACTCGTGCAATGGGTGGCCACCTTGCCCTCGTCGCTGAAGCTCAAGGGCGGTGAAGGCAAGGTCATGCTCAAGAAGGCGATGGAACCGCACCTGCCGGACGACGTGCTGTACCGGCCCAAGATGGGTTTTGCCGTGCCGCTGGCGCGCTGGTTCCGCGGCCCGCTGCGGCAGCGGGTGCGCGACAGTCTGCTGGGTGAAAACATGCTGTCCAGCGGCCTCTTCAACGCCGACGTGCTGCAACAGTTGGTGCGCGAACACGAAGGCGGCCAACGCGACCACAGCACACCACTGTGGACGCTGCTGATGTTCGACGCCTTTCTGGCGCGTGAAACTGGCGCTCGCCCGGCGCGTTCGGCCTTGGGTCTGGCGGCGTGATCGCCCAGCGTGGGTCACGACCCGCCGCAGCTTTCCGCCTACGCTGCAAACGCATGAAACATTCGAGAAAGACCGCAACGTGAAGATTTCGGTGTTCGGCCTGGGCTATGTCGGCGCGGTGTCCTGCGGCTGCCTGCCGGAGCTGGGCCACCAGGTCATCGGTGTGGACACCAACCCGCTCAAGGTGGACATGATCAACGCGGGCCAGTCCCCAGTGGTCGAAGAAGGCATCAACGAGCTGATCCACGCCGCGGTGCAGCGCGGCGACCTGCGCGCCACTGCCGATCTCGAAGACGCGGTGCTGAATTCCGACGTCTCGCTGATCTCGGTGGCCACACCTTCCAACCCCAACTACACACCCAACCTCAGCGCTGTTGACGCCGTGGTGCGCGATATCGGCTTGGCGTTGCGCAAGAAGTCTGGCGCCCATGTTCTGGTGTTGCGCAGCACGGTGGCCCCGGGTACGACGGAAGAACGCATCCTGCCCATCCTGCTGGAAGCTTCGGGCCGCCGCATCGGCGAAGGCCTGTCGCTGGTCTTCAACCCCGAGTTTCTGCGTGAAGGGTCGTCGGTGAAAGACTTTCACCATCCGCCGCAGACGGTGATCGGCAGCCTGGACGAAGCCGGCTACGTGGCAATGGAGCAGATGTACGCCGGCCTGCCCGGCGCCTTTGTGCGCACCAACACGCGCGTGGCCGAATCCGTCAAGTACCTGTGCAACGTGTTCCACGCGCTCAAGATCGTGTTTGCCAATGAAGCTGGTTCCGTCCTGAAGGCCTATGGCCTGGACGGGCGCGAGGTCATGAAGATCTTCTGCCAGGACACGCAGCTCAACATCTCCGCTGCCTACCTGCGGCCGGGCTTTGCCTTCGGCGGGTCCTGCCTGCCCAAAGAGGTCAAGGGCTTCATCACGATGGCGCGTGACCGCGACGTGCAGATCCCAGCGCTGGGTGGCCTGATCGACAGCAACGACGTGCACATCAAGCGCGCCTACGACCTCATCGCCCGCGACGGGCGCAAGCGCGTGGCGCTGTTCGGCCTGGCCTTCAAACCCGGCACCGACGACATGCGCGACTCCCCACTGGTGTCGTTGGCGGAGCGGCTGCTGGGCAAGGGCTTTGAGCTGGCCATCTACGACAACTTCGTGAAGATCAGCCGCCTGCTGGGCAAGAACAAGGACTTCATCGAACGCGAGATTCCCCACCTGGACAAATTGCTGCACGAAGACGCGCAGGCTGTGCTGAGTCAAGCCGAAGTCATCGTCATCGGCCACGCCGACGCTGCCACGCGGGCCCTCATCGCCCGCAGTGCTGCCGGCAAGCGCATCGTGGACCTGTCGGGCTACCAGGACCTGCGCTCTGCCGCTGGCGCTACCTATGAAGGCATCTGCTGGTGACGCCCGCCCGGCCCCGACTGGCCTTCGTCTCGCCGCTGTTTCTGTTTCCCAACGACGCGGGGGGCAAGATCCGCACCACCAACATCCTGCGTGGCCTGAAGGGCGGCGCTTTCGAGGTGCGGCTGCTGTCACCCGCCACCGCCGAGCAGTGCGAGCAGTGGGGGGTCGAGATCAACGGCGTCTGTGACGAGTTCGTGAACTGGACCCCCGCCGCGCCCAAGTCGCGCGTGCTGCGGGTGCTGGACCTGATGCATGAACTGCCGATCAACGTCGTCGCCGACATCAGCCCGCCTGCGGCGCAGGCCGTGCAGGCGCAAGTCGCCCGCGCCGACATCGATCTCATCGTCTTCGACTTCGTGCACGCCAGCGTGCTGCGCCCACCCGACCTGCCCGTGCGCAGCGTGTGCTTCACGCATAACGTAGAGGCCGAAATCTTTGGCCGCCACGCCAGCAATGCCAAGGACCCGGCGCGCCGCTGGGTCTGGAAAAGCCAGCACGCAAAGATGCAGCGCTTCGAGGGCCGCGCGCTGCGTCAGTACGACAAGGTCATTGCCGTGTCGGAACGCGACGCTCGGCACTTCGGCAGCGCTTATGGCGTGCAGGATGCGGAAGCCATTCCCACCGGTGTGGACCTGGACTTCTTCAGCTGGACCGCGCCCGCGCCGCGCGACGCGCAGCACCCGCCCGTCGTGGTCTTCGTCGGTTCGATGGACTATGCGCCCAACATCGACGCCGTCGACTTCTTCATCCGCTCGGTGTGGCCGCAGGTGCGGGCAGCGGTTCCCGGTGCGGTGTTCCGTGTCGTCGGCCGCAACCCGCCCGAGGCGCTGCAGGCGCTGGCGCGGCGCAGCAGCGGCGTGCAGTTCACCGGTTTCGTGCCAGATGTGCGGCCGCATGTGCGCAACGCACAGGTCTCTGTGATCCCATTGCAAGTGGGTGGTGGCACGCGCATCAAGGCCTTCGAGGCCATGGCCATGGGCTGCCCTGTGGTGTCGACCACAGTCGGCATCGAAGGCCTGACGGTGGAGCCCGATGTGCACTACCTGCAGCGCGACACGGCGCAGGGCCTGACCGAAGGTGTGCTCACCGTGCTGCACGACGCCGCACTGCGCGAGCGCCTGTCGCGCCAGGCCCGTGATCTGGTGGAGAGCCGCTTTGGCCACCGCGTGGCAGCCCAGGTCTTTGAATCCATCTGTCAGCGCGCCCTTGCAGCGCCAGCGCTGGCTTGAGCTCGGCCCCATGACCCGGCCCATCCGCACCCTGCTGTTTTCCACGCTGTACCCCAGCAGCGTGCGGCCGGTGCACGGCATCTTCGTGGAAACGCGGCTGCGCGAGTTGCTGCGCACCGGCGCGGTCGAAACCAAGGTCGTGGCGCCTGTGCCCTGGTTCCCGTCAGCGAACCCGCGCTTCGGCGAGTACGCCCGCATGGCCGCCACGCCGCGCCGGGAAATGCGCAACGGCATCGACGTGCTGCACCCGCGCTACCCGCTGATTCCCAAGGTGGGCATGACGCTGGCCCCGCTGCTGCTGGCGGCAGCCTCGCTCAGGCCGATCCAGCGGCTCATCGACAACGGATTCCGCTTCGACGTCATCGACGCCCATTACTACTACCCCGACGGCGTGGCTGCGGCGGCATTGGCGCGCCATTTCGGCAAGCCGCTGACCATCACCGCGCGCGGCACCGATCTCAACCTGATCCCGGACCACGCCTTGCCCCGCCGCATGATGCAGTGGGCTGCTGGCCGTGCCGACGCGTCCATCGGCGTGTGCAACGCACTGATCGATGTCTTGCGCGGCTGGGGCATCACCGAAAACAAACTCCACGTCATGCGCAATGGCGTCGACCTGGAGCGCTTCAAGCCTGTGCCGCAAGCGCGCGCACGGCTCGGTTTGACGGCAGCCCCCATGCTGCTGTCCGTGGGACACCTGATCGAGCGCAAGGGCCATCATGTGGCGGTGGGCGCGATGCCGGCGCTGGTACAACGCTTTCCCGGTGTCCAACTGCTCATCGTGGGTGAAGGCGAAGAACGCAGCCGGCTCGAACAGCAGATCGCCGCCCTGGGCCTGCAGGCCAACGTGCGGCTGATGGGTGCCATTGCCAACACAGAACTGGCCACCTGGTACAGCGCAGCCGACGTGCTGATCCTGGCGTCCAGCCGCGAAGGCTGGGCCAATGTGCTGCTGGAGTCCATGGCCTGCGGCACCCCGGTGCTGGCCACGCGCATCTGGGGCACACCCGAGGTGGTGGCTGACGACAGCGTGGGCCTGCTCGTCGACCGCCGCGAGGGCAGCGCCCTGGCTGCCGCTGCGATGCAACTGCTGGACCATCCGCGCGACCGGGGTCATGTGCGGCGCTACGCCGAAGGCTTCGGCTGGGAATGGACCAGCCGCGCTCAACTCAGCCTCTTCGAGCGCTTGGCGCCGCAGGGGGGCTCGGCATGAGAGATCTTGTCCTGCTCGCCATCTTTGTCGGCGGCTCGCTGGTGGCGCTGCGCACGCCCTGGATCGGCGCGATGCTGTGGACCTGGATCAGCCTGATGAGCCCGCACGCCGAGTTCGGCTACGCGGCCAGCAGTTGGCCCGTGGCGTCGGGCATTGCCGGTTGCACCATGATCGGATTGCTGCTGACCAAGCACAAGCAGAACCCGCTCATGGGCGCGCCCATGGTGCTGACGCTGGCGTTCACGATCTGGATCACGATCACGCTGCCGTTCTCGTTCTACTTCGATGCCAGCCTGGGCCTGTGGGAACGGTCAATGAAGATCTTCCTCATGCTCTTTGTCACCGTGGCCCTGATCGACGACCGGCGCAAGCTCGACGTTTTCATCTGGACAATGGTGGTTTCGATCGGCTACTTCGGCGTCAAGGGCGGCCTGTTCACCATCATCACTGCCGGCAACTATCGCATCTGGGGGCCGGGCGGATTCATCGGCGGCAACAACGAGCTGGCGTTGGCCTTCATCATGACCATACCGATGATGCGATACCTGCAGACGCAGCAGAGCAATCGCTGGGTCAGGATGGGTCTGACCGCTTCCATGGGCTTGTGCGCTTTGGCCGCTTTGGGCACCTATTCACGGGGCGCCTTCATCGGCGTCGCGGCCATGGGCGGCTTCTTCTGGTGGCGCAGCCGCCAGAAAGCGTTGTGGGGCATCATCATCGTGGTCATCGGCATCGGTGCGCTCAGCGTGATGCCCGAACAATGGTGGGAGCGCATGAACACCATCAAGACCTAC
>JBBRJU010000058.1:0-8524 GCA_038218895.1 Burkholderiales bacterium | reverse complement strand
CTGCAAGAGGCCCGCGCCGAGGCCGAGGCCGCCAGCCTGGCCAAGAGCGGCTTCCTGGCCAACATGAGCCACGGGCTGCGCACGCCGTTCAACGGCATGCTGGGCATGCTGGCCCTGATCGACAGCGACCGGCTGGACGCCGAGCAGGCCGATTGCCTGCGCACCGCCCGTGAATCGGCCACCCACCTGCTGGACCTGCTCAACGACATCCTCGACATCAGCAAGCTCGAAAGCGGCCGGCTCGACATCGCGCCGCATGCGCTGGATTTCCACCGCCTGCTGCGCGATGTGCAGGCGCTGATGGCGCTGTCGGCCGAGGCCAAGGGCCTGGCGCTGACGGTGCAGGTGGCGCCGGACCTGCCACCCTGGGTGCTGGCCGACGGCAAGCGGCTCAAGCAGATCCTGTTCAACCTGGTGTCCAACGCCGTGAAGTTCACCGCCGTGGGCGAAGTGTCGCTGACCGTCAGCAGCCGGCCGGCGCCCGACGACGCGCCGGGCCACGAACCATTGCACCGGCTGCGCTTTGTCGTGCGCGACAGCGGCATCGGCATCAGCGAGGCAGTGCGCGCGCGGCTGTTCCAGCGCTTCAGCCAGGGCGACGCCAGCACGTCACGCCGGTATGGCGGCACCGGTCTGGGGCTGGAGATCTCGCGCAGCCTGGCACGCAAGATGGGCGGCGACATCACCGCAGACAGCAAGCCGGGCCTGGGCGCGGTGTTCACCCTCAGCCTGGACCTGCCCGGCGCCCGGCCCGACAGGCTGGTCACGGAGACGGCGCCTGGCGACCTGTGGCCGGCAGACGGCCAAGCCGTGCCCGACGGCAGTGAGGGCCTCGACCTGGTGGTGGCCGACGACCACCCGGTCAACCGCAAGTTTCTGAAGATCCTGCTGCGCCGCATGGGCCACCGGGTGCGCCTGGCCAGCAACGGCGCCGAGGCGGTGGCTCTGGTGGACGCACAGGTGCCCGACCTGGTCTTCATGGATGTGCACATGCCGGTGCAGGACGGCCTGCAGGCCACGCATGCGCTGCGCGCCAGGCCGGCACCGATGTCGCGGGTGCAGATCGTGGCGCTGACTGCCGACGCCTTTGCCGACACCCGGCAACGGGTGCTGGCCGCAGGCATGAACAATTTCCTGTCGAAACCGGTGCAGCCCGACGACATCCAGGCATTGCTGACCGACCTGTTCGGTGCACGCGCCCGTGGCCGGCTTGCTGGCGCGGCCGATTTTGATGACTCTGGCCTGACACCACTGGCAGCGCACACGCCGACGCCCACCACCCAGCCTGCCGCACCCGACCTGCGCGCCCGCACCCAGCCGCCGCCCGCCGCCGCGTCAGCCGCAGCTGTGACCAACACCCTGCTGCGGCGCTTTCGCGCCAGCGACATCGCCACCCATCTGGACATGGCCGTCATCGGCCAGGTGTGCATGGCTGCCACGCTGGCGGGCTACCAGTCGGTGCTGGATGGATTCCTGTACGCTGAATGCGCCAGCTCGGCCAGGCTGCTGGCCGCGCTGGACCAAACCGACGCTGCCGCGCTGCCGGGTCTGGCGCATGCGGTCAAGGGCGCGTCGGCCAGCCTGGGGCTGCGTGCGGTGCATGCACTGGCGCTGCAGGTCGAGACCGCCGGTGCCGGCTACGGGCCGGCGCAGTGCACCACCGCCGCCGCTGAACTGCGCGACCTGCTCGACACCGGCCGGGACCTGCTGCAGCGCATGGGCTTCAGCCACTTGCCCGGGTAGTGTCTGCGCGGTCCGGCCCAGGCTGGCGGGCTGCTGCGCGCATCGGCAACATGGCAGAATTTCAGTTGTTCTCTTTTCAAAGACCCAAGCCATGCCCAGCTTCGACACCGTGCTTGAACCCAACCTGGTCGAACTGCGCAACGCGGTCGAACAGAGCAACAAGGAGATCGGCACCCGCTTCGATTTCAAAGGCTCGGCCGCCAAGATCGAGAACGTGGAATCGGGCAAGGACCGCAGCCTGCAACTGCATGCAGACAGCGACTTCCAGATCGCCCAGGTGCGCGACATCCTGACTGCCAAGCTCACCAAGCGCAGCGTGGACATCCGCTTCCTCGACTTCAGCGCCAAGATCGAGAAGATGGGTGGCGACAAGGTGCGCCAGACGGTGGTGGTCAAGCAGGGCATCGACAGCGATACCGCCAAGAAGATCCAGGGCATCATCAAGCAGAGCAAGCTGAAGGTGCAGGCGGCCATCCAGGGCGACAGCGTGCGCATCACCGGCGGCAAGCGCGACGAGCTGCAGGCCGCCATCGCGCTGCTGAAGAAGGACGTGACAGACGTGCCGCTGGCCTTCAACAACTTCCGCGATTGATGTTGATGCGGCGCTTCGCGCTTGCATTGCTGCTGGCGGGCTGGGCGGTGGCCGCAGGCGCCCAGTCGGTGAGCCTGCAAGGCAGCATGGGCAGCAACAAGGCGCTGCTGGTGATCGACGGTCAGCCGCAGATGCTGGCGGTCGGCGCCAGTGCACGCGGCGTGACGCTGCGCCGGCTGGGCGACGGCGAGGCCGAGGTGGAGGTGGCCGGCCAGCGGCGCACGCTGCGGCTCGGCGCCGCGCCTGCGCGGCTGGGCAGCGGCGCTGCCGCAACGGGCGCCGGCAGCGCCATCGTGCTGCCGATGGGCGCAGGCGGGCACTTCAGTGCTGCCGGCAGCATCAACGGCAAGCAGGTCAACTTTCTGGTCGACACCGGCGCCACCAGCGTGGCACTGAGCCAGGGCGAGGCCAACCGCATCGGCCTGGAGTGGAAGCGCGGCCGCCCCGGCATCAGCCAGACGGCCAACGGCACCGTGCCGGTGTATGCGGTCAATCTGACATCGGTGCGGGTGGGCGACGTGGAAATCGCCAACGTGGCTGCGGTGGTGGTGCCGTCCGACATGCCGATGGTGCTGCTGGGCAACAGCTTCCTCAACCGCTTCAACATGCGCCGCGACAATGATGTGATGCGGCTCGACAAGATTCGCTGAACCGGCGGTTGTGGCGGCGGCTCGGGGCTTTGCGCTGCCGTTGGTTGCTGCTTGCTGGTTGTTGGTTGCTCGCTGGTTGCTGGTTGCTGGTTTCTGGTGCCTCTTGCGGATGCTTCGCCGGTTTGTTGCAGCGCGCCGGGTCTCGCCCCGGCAGGCGACCAACTTTCTGCTGCGCCAGAACGTTGGACAAAGAGGCGCTCTTCTTTAACTTTCCGACTCAGTTTGCGCAGCAAGCGGCATCGAGGCGGGCGCCTCGCCTGTCCGGCTCGAACACCTTGCCCCTGGCGATCGCGGTCGCTTCAGCGCTGGTTCCGCTCAGCAGACCGTCGTCTTGCCCGGTCGCCGCATGCTTAGACCGTCGGCCGCTTCGCTGTTTGCCGCTTTGCTCGGTCGCCGCAGGCGCAAACTGTCGACTGTTTGACAGTGCGCCCTCTTGCACGCTTGCCGCATGCACCGACCGTGCCTTGCTGGGGTGTTCACGTCACAGCCCTGACCGGGGGGGGCACGGCCGGGGAATGGCCGCACTGCGTCCGGCTGGCGATGTTCGAGCCGAACAGGCGAGTCGTCCGCCTCGATGGCGCCAGGCGCTGCGCTGGTGTCGGAAAGTTAAAAAAAGCGCCTCTTTGTCCAACTTTCTGGCGCAGCAGAAAGTTGGTCGCCCGCCGGGGCGAGACCCGGCGCGCTGCAGCAAACCGGCGAAGCATCCGCAAGACGCACCAACAACCAGCAACCAGCAACCAACAACCATACGCAACACCAAGAACAACGCCGTCGAACGCCAGCTCAGCCACACTCGCCGGTGTTTCTGCACGATGCGCCCTGCCAGCAGATCGGCCCGCTGACACTCTGAACGCCCCAAACATGACCACCCGTGACGACGCCCTGGCGCAAGACGCCGCCGATGCCCTCGCGCCGCTGCGCCAGCTGTTCCACATCCCTGACGGCCTGGTCTACCTGGACGGCAACTCGCTGGGCATGCTGCCACGCGCCACCGCCGCGCGTGTGGCCCAGGTGGTGGCGCAGGAATGGGGCGAGGGCCTGATCGGCAGTTGGAATGCGGCCGGCTGGATGGCCCTGCCACAACGCATCGGCGACAAGATCGCACCCCTGGTGGGCGTCGGCCCGGGCGAACTGGTGGTGGCCGATTCCACCAGCGTCAACCTGTTCAAGGTGCTGTCGGCTGCGCTGGCGCTGCAGCGCGACGCCGACCTCCGGCGCAGCGTGGTGGTCAGCGAACGCAGCAACTTCCCGACCGACCTCTACATCGCCGAAAGCCTGAGCCGCCAGCACGGCTGCACGCTGCAACTGGTCGACCGGCCCGACGACGTCCCCGCCGCACTGGGGCCACACACCGCCGTGCTGATGCTCACCCAGGTGAACTACCGCACTGGCCGGCTGCACGACATGGCTGCGCTCAGCGCGGCAGCGCACGCCGCCGGCGCGCTGGCAGTGTGGGATCTGGCCCACTCGGCTGGCGCGGTGCCGGTGGCGCTGGCCGCCGACGGTGCCGACTTTGCGGTGGGCTGTGGCTACAAGTACCTCAACGGCGGCCCTGGCGCGCCGGCCTTCTGCTGGGTGCACCCGGCGCATGCGGGCCGTGCCTGGCAGCCGCTGGCCGGCTGGTTCGGCCATGCCGCGCCGTTTGCCTTCGAACCCGGCTACCAGCCGGCGCCCGGCATCCACCGCTACCTGTGCGGCACGCCGCCGGTGCTGGCCATGGCCGCGCTGGAATGTGGTGTCGACAGCCTGCTGGCGGCGCAGCCGCTGGGCGGCATGGCCGCACTGCGCGCCAAGTCGCTGGCGCTGACCCGGCTGTTCATCGACCTGGTGCAGCAGCGCTGCAGCAGCCATGGCGTGCAATTCGCGTCGCCCGACGCGGATGCCGAACGCGGCAGCCAGGTCAGCCTGGTGTTGGCGCCCGACAGCGCTGCCGGCCAGGCCGGCGCTGCCTTTGCCGTGGTGCAGGCACTGGTCGCGCGGCGCGTGGTGGGTGACTTCCGCGCCGGGGATGCGCGCGACGGCCTGCCAGACATCCTGCGCTTCGGCGTCGCCCCGCTCTACACCCGCTTTGCCGATGTGTGGGACGCGGTGGAACAGCTGCGCCAGGTGCTGCACGACCAGCAATGGCGCGCACCGCCATTCAGCCAGCGTGGGGTGGTGACCTGAGCGGCGACATCCCCGCTGCCAGTTGCTGCCCCTGCAGCGGCGCTGCGCTGCGGCAGGCGGGTGGGGAACACGCCTTTGCGGAACATGCCGGTGGGGAAGATGCCGGTGGGGAAGATTTGGGTGCGGAACAGGCAGGTGAAGAAAATTCAAGTGCGGGCCCTGCAGGCATGCAGACGGACTCCAGCGCCGACCTGCACGACGGCGATGACCTGCATCCGGGCAAGGTGCTCAGCCGCGCTCGCGCAAGATGGCCTCGGCCCGCAGCAGCACGGGCTTGTCCACCATCTTGCCGTCCACCGCCACGGCAGCACCGCCCACTGCGGCGGCCGCGTCGATCACACGCCGGGCCCAGGCCAGATCGGCCGCAGACGGTGCCATGCCGGCCTGCACCAGCGCCACCTGCCTGGGGTGGATGCACAGCTTGCCGGCAAAGCCCAGGCGGCGGGCGCGTGCCACGTCGGCCTGCAGGCGGTCGGCATCGTCGATGGCGGTGCTGACACCGTCCACCGGCGCGCCGATGCCGGCCAGGCGCGAGGCCAGCACCAGCTGCAGCCGAAACGGCAGCAGTTCGTCCTCGGTGGCGTCCTTCAGCCCCAGGTCGACCTGCAGGTCGATCGAGCCGAAGGCCAGGCGCCACACACCGGGCGCACGCGCCAGGGCATCCAGGTGGGCGATGCCGGCCGCGCTTTCGACCAGCGGCAGCAGGCCGCGGGCACCGGCAGCTGCCACCTGCGCCAGGCTCTCGGCGCGTTCGGCCTTGGGCAGCATCACGCCGGCCACGCCGGGCAGGCCACACAGCGCCAGATCGGCGGCAAACCACGGCGTGTCGGCGCTGTTGATGCGCACGATGACGGCATGGTCCGGCCTTAGCCAGCGGGCCAATGCGGCACGCGCGCCGTCCTTGTCGGGCGGCGCCACCGCGTCTTCCAGGTCGATGATCACCGCGCTGGCGCCGGCGGCCAGGGCCTTGTCGAAGCGGTCGGCCCGGTGGCCGGGCACAAACAGCAGCGCGCGCTGCAGCGGCACTGCGCTCATGCCAAGAAGCGTGGCACGCCGGGTGCCTGCGCCAGGCCCCACACCTGCCCGATCACGGTCTGCATCTCGGCGGCAGTGGCGCCGCCGCGGTAGGCGGCCAGGCGCTGGGCCTTGTCTTCCAGTTCGGGCCGGGACAGGGTATTGCCCGGGTCGCCCTTGGGCTCGTCGACCCGCGCGGCCAGCTGGCGGCCGTCGGTCATGGTGACCTGCACCTTGCCGATCCAGCGCGCCGGGTAGGCACTGTCCACCTCGGCATCGAGCACCATGCTGACCTTGTCGCGGAACGCCACCACCGGGGCGGACTTGTAGTCGGCGTCGAACTCGGTGAGGCCGGCAAAGCCTTTCACCGCCACCAGGCCCAGCACCGTGCCCATCGAGAACTTGGCCTGGTGCACCGTCTGCGGGTCGACCACCGGGCCCAGCACGTCGATGGCGCCCTGGTGCACCTGGGTCACCACCTTGGCCACCTGGTCGGCCGCCACGTGGTGCTCGCGCATCAGCGCCTGCAGCGCGTCGGCCGCCGGGTGGGTGTGGCGGCAGCTGGCGTGGAACTTGAACGAGGTCTCGGCCAGCGCCCAGCGCATGCCCAGGCCGTCGGCCAGCTTGGCGGCATCGGCATCGCTGCTCATGCCCGCTGCCATGCCCTGCTTGCCGTCGAAGATGGCCTGCGCGCCGGTGAAGCCGTCGGCCGCCAGGTAGGCGGCGGTGAGCCCGGCACCCGCAGCATGGGCAGTGTGCAACTGCTTGCTGTCGGCGGCGGTGCGCAGAAATTCCCACAGCCCCGCTGCCTGGGTGCCGGCCGAGCCGAAGGCATGGCGCATCTGGGTGGCGTCGAGCTTCAGCAGCCAGCCCACCGCCGCTGCGGCGGCGATGGTGCCGGCCGTGCCGGTGGTGTGGAAGTTGGGGTAATGCGATCGGCCGAGAAATTCACCCACCCGGATGCCGACCTCGTAGCCCACCACGCTGGCCGCCAGCAGATCGGCCCCGCTGGCGCCGATGGCCTGGGCCACGGCCAGCGCCGGCGGAAACACCACCGCTGCCGGGTGGAACACGCTGCCGTTGTGCACATCGTCCTGCTCGGCAAAGTGCGATGCGGCGGCGTTGGCCACCGCCGCCACCAACGGGCTGCTGCTGCTGCGGTCGATCAGGATCTGGCTGGGCCCGCTGTCTGGCCCCATGCGGCGCATGAAGCGGGTGATGCTCTCCACCGGCCGCGCGCCCTTGCCGGCCAGGGCCGAGGCGAACCAGTCGAGGAACAGGTCTTCGGCACGGCGCAGCACCGGCGCCGGGATGTCGCTGAACTTCAGCCGGGCGGCAAACTGCGCCAGCTGGGCTGTGGTGTCGGGCCGGGTCGGGGGCGGGGTCGTGGGCATGGCATGTCTCCTGGTCAGATGGCGCCGTCGCGCGCCAGGGCATCGATCTGTTCTGCGCTGTAGCCCAGGCCGGCCAGCACGCTGCGGCTGTGCTGGCCCAGCGCGGGCACCGCGTCCATGCGGGCCTCGTTGCAGCCGGGGGGCAGCAGCGCCGGCACCGCACCGGCCGGCGTGGCCACGGTGGTCCAGCGCTGGCGGGCCTGCAGCTGCGGGTGGGCCCACACGTCGGCCATGGTGTTGACCTGGGCATTGGCGATGCCGGCCTCATCGAGCCGGGCCACCACCTGCGCGGCGCTCAGGCCGGCAAAGGTCTGCTCGATCAGCGCCTTCAGGTCAGCCCGCGCCGCCGTGCGCTTGGCGTTGGCGTCAAAGCGCGGGTCGGTGGCCAGCGCCGGCTGCTGCAGCACCTGGCTGCAGAAGTTGACCCACTCCCGCTCGTTCTGCAGGCCCAGCATCACCGTCTTGCCTTCACCGGTGGCAAACGGGCCATAGGGATAGATGGTGGCGTGGGCGGCGCCGGCGCGTGGCGGCGGGCTGGCACCCTGGTACGCGTAATACAGCGGGTAGCTCATCCACTCGGTCATGGCTTCGAGCATGCTGACATCGATGTGGCGGCCCTGGCCGGTGCGGCCGCGCTGGATCAGCGCGGTCAGGATGTTGCTGTAGGCGTACATGCCGGCGGCGATGTCGGCGATCGAGCAGCCGGCCAAGGCCGGCTGCCGGTGATCGACACAAAGCCCGATTCACTCTGGATCAGCAGGTCGTAGGCCTTCTTGTCGCGGTAGGGGCCGGGGTGGTGATCGTCATTGCCGTAGCCCGAGATGTCGCAGACGATCAACCTGGGCAAACGTGCGCGCAGCGCCGCATACGACAAACCCATGCGCGCCGCCGCGCCCGGCGCCAGGTTCTGCACCAGCACATCGGCACCGGCCAGCAGCTTGTCGAGGATCTCGGCGGCGGCGGCG
>JBBRJU010000057.1:0-8675 GCA_038218895.1 Burkholderiales bacterium | reverse complement strand
GTCCACGGCAGCCCGCTGGGGTGGCGGCCGGTGAGCAACTGGCACAGCAGCACGCCCAGTGCCCACACGTCGGTGGCGGTGGACACCGGCTCGCCGCGCACCTGCTCGGGCGCGGCCCAGGCTGGCGTGTAGGCGCGCTGGCCGGTGCGCGTGACAGACGAAGCCAGCGCAGCAGCGCCATCTTCGCCTTCTTCGAGCAGCCGAGCGATGCCGAAGTCCAGCAACTTGACCTGGCCTTGCCCGTCGACCATCACGTTGCCGGGTTTGAGGTCGCGGTGCACCACCAACTGCGCATGGGCGGCGGCCACGGCCAGCACCACCTCGACGAACAGCCGCAGGCGGCCTTCAACCGTCAGCTGGCGTTCGTCGCACCAGCGGTCGATGGGTTCGCCACGCACCAGTTCCAGCACCAGGTAGGGCTGGCCGCCGTCGCCATCACTGGCGACGCCAGCGTCGAGCAGGCGCGCGAGGTGCGGGTGCTCCAGCCGCGCCAGGATGCGGCCCTCGCGTTCGAAGCGCTGGCTGGCCTGGGTGCCGTGCAGGCGCCCATGCATCAGCTTGATGGCCGCCTGGCCGTCGTGGCGGCCGTCGCTGCGGCGCGCCAGCCACACGCTGGCCATGCCGCCTTCACCCAGCGGGGCCTCGATGGTCCACGGACCCATGCAGTGGCCAGCGGCAGGAACGGCAGCCCCGGCCTGCGCCGAGCCGGCGAGAAAGTCGTCGCGGCCGGCGGCCTCGTGGCGTTCGAGCAGCCCGTGCAGCGCAGTGGCGTCTTCGGGCGCGCGCGCCCGAACGGCAGCCAGCCAGGCCACGCGCTCGAGCGGCGGCAAGTCCAGCGCCTCGTCCAGCAAGGGGCTCAGGCGCGCCCAGGTGGCGGCGTCAGGCGTGTCGAACTGAGAGTTCATCGAGGCGTCTTCGGCGTTGGCATCGCAAGCCGCAGGTGCCACCGGATCGTGCACTGCGGGCCGCTCGAGAGCGATCGAAATCCAGGCGCCGAACATGACAGCGCCATTGCATGCCGTGTTCCGGTGGGCAACTGCGATTCACCTATCAGGTCCGCATTTCGCGGCGCCACAAAACCAGGAAGCCGCACCATGCGCCACGCCCTGACCGCATTGCTCTTCGTGTCGCTGGTGCTGGCCGCAGCCGCTGCCGCCGCGTTGTCGCAGATCGATCACAAACCGGGCAGTCTGCAGGTCAAGCTGACGAGCGATATCTAGCCTTGCAAGAGCCCGAGCAGCAGCGCTCGGGCCTTGTCCCAATCGCGCTGCGCGGTCCGTTCCGAGCCGCCGCGAAGCGCGGCAATCTCGGCGAAGGTCAGCCCAGCGAAAAACTTCAGGTCTACCAACTCGGCCAGTCGCGCGTCGATGGCAGCAAGCCGCTCCACGGCCCGGCCGATGTGTTCCAGGTCTTCGGCGGCAGCGACGGGGGGTGCCATCGCGGGATCGGACCCGTAGGTGTCCAGCGCCGTGATGTCCATCCCACCGCCCCGCTTCTGCGCGCCCCGCGCGCGGGCGTGGTCGATGGCGATGCCGCGCATGGCGCGCGCCGCGTAGGCCATGAAGTGCGCGCGGTCGGCAAACTGCAGGCCGGGCCGCCCAGCCATCTGCAGGTAGGCTTCGTGCAACAGCGTGGTCGGCGAAATCTGCGCCGCTGGTCCCCCCTTGTACAACTCGCGCCGGGCCATGCGCCGCAGTTCGGCATACAGCAACTCAAAACTCGGGGCGTCGGCATCGGGGGCATGCATGAACCATCGTAACCGCGCCCCGGCGGGCGGCGGCGCGTGCCGTACGCACCAGCGGCCAGCGCCAGCAGAGCCAGGGTCACCGTGCCGGGTTCGGGCACTGCGGCGGCGACATCGCCGCTGCACACCGCCACGGCGTACATCCCGCCTTCTGTCGACGGCCAGCGCCAGCACTCGCTCGCGGTCGAGCGCGTGAGTCGCGAACAGATGCCACTGCGGCCTGTCGACACAGACGCATTGGCGTTTGCATGGGTGGACCCCGTCCTGGACGTTGGCAAGACGGGGGCAGCGGCAGGCGCCCCGGTGGTTAGAGTGTGCCCATGGATTCCCTCTTGCGCATGACCGCCGGCGCGCCGGCCGCCACCGGGCTGCTGCTCACCATCCTGGTGGTCAGCCTGCTCGGCCTGTTCCGCTGGCCGGCGCTGGTCGACAGCCAGTTGCTGCGGCCCCATGGCCTGGCCCGGCGTGGCGACTGGCACACCCTGGTGACCAGCGGCTTCATCCATGCCGACCTGATGCACCTGCTGTTCAACGCCTTCACCTTCTGGGCCTTCGGCTTCGGGCTGGAGCGGGCGCTGGGCACGCCCTTGTTCATGGCGCTGTTCGCCGCCGGCCTGCTGGTCAGCAGCGGCACCACCGCGTGGCTGCACCGGCGTGACCCGGGCTATGCCAGCCTGGGCGCCTCGGGCGCCATCTCGGCGGTGCTGTTCGCCTCGATCGTGGTCTTTCCGCAGGCGTCGATCTTCATCCTGCCGTTGCCATTCCCGATCCCGGCGCCGGTCTTCGCGTTGGCCTACCTGCTGTTCAGCGTGCTGGCCAGCCGGGCCCGCACCGGCCGGGTGAACCATGACGCCCACATCGCCGGGGCGCTGGCAGGTGTGGCGTTCATGGCGCTGGTATTGCCGGGGTCGGTCGGGCGGGCGCTGGGCAGCTTCTTCACCGGCTGAACAGGGCAAGCCTGGTCAGGCCAGGCCGGGCCAACGTCTGTCCAGCCGGCTGCAGAAGCAGCAGGTCAAGGCTTGCGTGTGGTTCAGGGCTTGGAATTGGCGACGCCACCGGACTTGGGCACGTTCGGGCCCTTGGCCATGTCGTCATTCTTGACGGCGGCGGCGGCTTCGGCCTTGACCTCGGCACGCGTGGTGCTGCCATCGGTCGTCTTGCGGATGGGCGGCGAGCCTTCCCCCTTGCGGACCGTGCCGGCATCGACAGCCTGCTTTGCCTCGGCCTTGACGTCGCTTCGGGTGGCGGCGCCCGAGTGCGGGACGGGCGTCTTGCCCGGGCCTTCACCCTTGGCAATGGCGCCCGACGCGGGCATGGCCTGGCTCTGGGCCTTGGCGGGCATGGTGCCATCGCTCGCGGCCTGGATTGACATGCTGGCCAACAGCATGGCGGTGGCGGCGACAGTGGAAATGCGTGTATTCATGGTCATGTTCCTGCAGGTTGAGGGTGGTTTCGCCCGTGCCAGATGGCCTTCTGGCCAACCGTTGCGGTCCGATGCCCATGGTGCTTGCCCTCGGGTGGCATCACCGTAGGACAGCGGCGCCTTTCGGCACAAGACATGGGGCAGTTCGCAGGCGCGATCACTGTCGAACTCTCAGCCCAGTTCCCTGCTGGCCAGCGCCGCAGCAGCCGCACGGGTCTCCACGCCCAGCTTCTCGAACACATGCTCCAGGTGCTTGTTCACCGTGCGCGGGCTCATGCCCAGAATGTCGGCAACGTCGCGGTTGGTCTTGCCCTTGGCGACCCAGGACAGCACCTCGGTCTCACGCGGGGTGAGGGCGGCAGTGGCCAGGCGGGACGGGCCGGCCTCGCCGGGCGCCTGCAGGCTGAGCAGCCACATGGTTTCGCCCAGGCCCACCTCACCCAGGCGGCGCGCCACCAGCTGGCGGCCATCCGGGCTGGCGCGCCGGCCCAGCGCAGCGGCACTACCAGGCAAGCCCACACTGGACAACCAAGCCGCCGCCGCTCGCGCCATGCCAGTGCCGGTGTCGGCAAAGCTCTCGGCCAGCCAGCGCTGGGCCTGGGGCGATTGCCAGGCGATGCGGCTGCGCGCATCCACCACCAGCACGCCATGGCCGCCCACGTCCACCGCCTCGCGCGCCAGGCGAACCACACGGGCGTTGCGCACATGGGTGGCCAGGCGGGCCTGCACCTCCTGCGCCCGCAGTGGCTTGACGACATAGTCCACTCCACCGGCGTCGAAGCCCTCGACCACATGCGCGGTTTCGGACAAGCCGGTCATGAATATGATCGGGATGTGCGACCAGGCCGGCTCGGCCTTGATGCGGCGGCAGGTCTCGAAGCCCGACCAGCCCGGCATCAGCGCATCGAGCAGGATGGCGTCGGGGGTGACGAGGTCGAGCCTGGCCAGTGCTGCCTCGCCGCTGTGGGCCACCAGAACGGTGTAGCCATCGGCTTCCAGCACCTGGGCCAGTGCGCCCAGGCTTTGCGGCATGTCGTCGACCAGCAGCACCACGTCGCCGGAGCGCGTGGCTTGCGGAGATTCAGGCGGTGCAGTCATGCGGGCTCCTCGTCAGACTCGGCCGCATTGCGCAGGCGGTCGGCCAGGTCGGTGAAGGCGAAGCGCTCGACCAGGCCGCGCAGCATCTCAGCCTCGGCAAGCAGCGCGGGGTGGGTGGCCACCAGGGCGTCCAGGCCCTGGTGTAGCCCCTGGGCATGGCCCAGGCGGGCCAGCCGCAGCAGCCGCGCGGCCTGGTCGGCCGGCAGGCGCACAGCCACGTCGGCCTCGGTCACCGGAGGTACCCAGCCGGGCACGGTGAGCTCGGCCACCCATTCCAGCTGCAGGTGCTTCTGCAGTGCCACCCACAACTCGCTCTCGATCACCGGCTTGTCGACGAAGGCCTGCGCGCCCGCCGCTTCCAGCTTGTCGGGCCGGTTTTCGAAGGCGTTGGCCGAGACCATGATGATCGGCATCGGTGCCAGCGCCCCCGCGGTGGCATCGGCCAGGCGCCGGGCCTGGATGCGCAGGCGGCGAGCGGTTTCCCAGCCGTCCATGTCGTCCATGGTGATGTCGAGCAACACTGCGTCGGGCGGCTGGTCGGCCACGCTCTCCAGGCATTCACTGCCGCTGGCGGCCTCCCGGATCACGAAGCCCAGTGGCAGCAGCATGCCGGCCAGCATCTGGCGCTGGGTGGGGTGGTCATCGACCACCAGCAAGCTGCGGCGCGGGCCCAGGTAGCCGGTGACCGGCCGGTGGTGTGACAGGCTGCGCTGCGCCGGCGCGGCGATCTCGCTCAGGTACAGCCGCACGGTGAAGGTGCTGCCTTCACCCGGCCGGCTCTGCACCGTGAGCTCGCCGCCCCTCAGCTGGGTCGGCAGGTGGGTGATGGTCAGGCCCAGGCCGGTGCCGGCGTCGCCGCTGCGGGGGCCCGCGCTACCGCGCGGGCAGGGCATGAAGATGCGCTCCGGGTCCTGCTCGGCAATGCCGATGCCGGTGTCGATGACCTGCAGCCGCGCCACCTCGCGGCTGAAATCGATGCGCAGGGTGACGCTGCCGGCGTCGGTGAACCGGATGGCATTGCCCAGCAGGTTGATCAGGATCTGCCGCAGCCGCTTGGCATCGGCGCGGATGTAGGCCGGCACCCTGCCTGCGGTCTGCAGGTGGAAGGCCAGGTGGCGCGCAGCGGCCTGCGGCGCCACCATGCGCACCACATCATCGAGAAACTCGGGCACCGGCAAGGGCGCTGGATCGAGCCGCAGGCGGCCGGCCTCGATGCGCGCCAGGTCGAGCAGGCCGTCGATCAGGCCGTGCAGGTGCTCGCCGCTGCGGTGGATGGTGGCCACGGCGCGGCGCCGCTCGGGTGAGAGCCGTTCGTCCTTCAGCAGGATCTGCGCGTAGCCCAGGATGCTGTTGAGCGGTGTGCGCAGCTCATGGGTGATGCCGGCCACGTAACGGGTCTTGGCCTGGTTGGCGGCCTCGGCCAGGTCCTTGGCGGCCTGCAGCGCCAGGTCGGTCCTGCCATGGGCCTCGATCTCGCGGGTCAGCAGCAGGTTCTGGCGGTTGCTTTCGTCCTCGGCACGGTGGCGGCTCTCGCTGGCCAGCACCATCCACCAGGCACCCACCGCCAGCGCCAGCGCCAGCAGCGCGAAGGCCTGCAGGAACGGCGCGCGCAGTGCGGTCGCGTTCAGCACCTGCAGGCCGCTGCCGGGATGGATGCCTGTCTGCTGTTCATACACCACACCCAGGATCACCGCCAGCAGGCCGATCAGCGAGACCGCCACCACCAGATAGTGCGCCACGCGGAAGTTGATGCGTGCGGCCAGTTGCACAGGCAGCAGCCGCGCCAGGGCGGCGCGCACCTGGTCGGCGGTGCGGCTGTTCGTCTTGCAGCGGTCGTGGCAGCGGGACTCGAGCGTGCAGCACAGGCTGCAGATTGGCGCGCCGTAGGCCGGGCACCAGGCCATGTCATCGGATTCAAACGGGTTCTCGCACACCGAGCAGATCACCGACTCACCCGGCTTCCAGCGCGCTGGGTCGGTGCGCGCCAGGTACCAGCGACCCCGTGTCCACCAGGCCAGCAGCGGCGAGATGATCAGGCTGGCGCCCAGCGCGATGAAGGGCGCGTAGGCCTGGGCCAGCGGGCCGAAGGCGCCGGCATAGGCGACCACCGCCAGCGTGGCTGCGGCCAGCATCGCGCCCAGGCCCACCGGGTTGATGTCGTAGAGGTAGGCGCGGCGAAATTCGATGTGCCTGGGGCTCCAGCCCAGCGGCTTGTTGATGACCAGATCGGCCACCAGCGCGCCCACCCACGCGATGGCCACGTTGCCGTAGAGGCCCAGCACCCGCTCCAGCGCCTCGAACACGCCCAGCGTCATCAGCAGCACGGCGATCAGCACGTTGAACACCAGCCACACCACCCGGCCAGGGTGGCTGTGGGTCAGCCGCGCAAAGAAGTTGCTCCAGGCCAGGCTTCCGGCATAGGCATTGGTGAGGTTGATCTTGATCTGCGAGACGATGACAAACAGCACCGTCGCCGCCAACACCCAGGCCGGGTCGCTGAACACATAGGCAAAGCCGGCCATGTACATCTGGTTGGGGTCGATGGCCTTCTCGGTCGGCAGCTGCTGCTGCAGCACCAGAAAGGCGAGAAACGCGCCACCCAGCATTTTCAGCATGCCCGGCAGGATCCAGCCCGGGCCGGCCAGCAGCACGGCCGCCCACCAGCGGCGCGCGCTCTGCGGGGTCTTCTCGGGCAGGAAGCGCAGGTAGTCGACCTGCTCGCCGATCTGCACCACCAGCGAGAAGGCCACGGTGGCGGCAGCGCCGAACATCACCGCATCAAACCCCGCACTGCCCGACACCTTGCCCGCCAGTGTGGTGAAGTCGGCGAAGCGCTCGGGCTCCTTCCAGGCAATGAAGGCATAGGGCAGCACGCACAACACCAGCCAGATCGGCTGGGACCACAGCTGCAGCCGCGAGATGAGTGTGATGCCATGCATCACCAGAGGCACCACCGCGATCGAGGCCACCAGGTAACACAGCCACAGCGGCCAATCCAGCACCATTTGCAGCGCCAAAGCCAGGATGGCCGCCTCCAGCGCGAAGAAGATGAACGTGAAGCTCGCATACACCAGCGATGTGATGGTGCTGCCCAGGTAACCGAAGCCCGCACCACGGGTGAGCAAATCCATGTCCAGCCCGTACTTGGCCGCGTAGTAGCTGATCGGCAGGCCGGTGAGGAAGGTGATCAGCCCCACCACCAGGATGGCCCACAAGGCATTGGTGAAGCCATAGCTCAGCGCAATGGCGCCACCGATGGCCTCCAGCGCCAGGAAGCTGGTGGCACCGAATGCGGTGTTGGCCACGCGCGCTTCGCTCCACTTGCGGAAGTGGCGCGGGGTGTAGCGCAGCGCGTAGTCTTCCAGCGTTTCGTTGTTGACCCAGCTGTTGTAGTCACGCCGGATGCGGAAGATCTTTTGCGGGGCCAACTTCTGCGGCACTGGGTGTTGCGAGGCAAGGGGCAATCGGAAACCTCGGGATCTGGTCAGGGCAGCGTGGCAGCACGCAAGAACTGGTCCCGGCGGCATGCCGCACACGGCAGCGCCCCGGGGCGCATGACCGGCAGCGTGCGCAAGCGTGCGGGCCACCCAATCCCTGCGGCACTGCGTCGAATGACGTATTCGGTCTGCGCATGGCTTCTTCTAACGTCGCTGCCATGCCGTCGCTGAACGCCCCACCGGGTGGCTCTGGGTCGAACGCCCCGCGATGGTGCTGCATGCCCCGTATTGACCGTATACCGCCCTCCCCCCGGAACCCAGGAGAAACCATGTCGAATCCGAATGACCGTGCTCTGCAATCCGCCCAGCGCCGCCGCCTGCTGCAGGCCAGCGCCGCCGTGCCGCTGGCCGGCATCCCGGCCTGGGCTGCGGCCCAGGCTTTCCCCACCGCCAAGGTCAACACCACCGGCAGGGCCATCACCGACACCGAGGTGACGGTGGGCCAGCTGCACTCGGCCACCGGCACCATGGCCATCAGCGAGACCGGATCGATCCAGGCCGAACAGCTGGCCATCGACGAGATCAACGCCATGGGCGGCATCCTGGGCCGCAAGATCAAGGTCATCAAGGAAGACGGCGCCAGCGACTGGCCCACCTTTGCCGAAAAGAGCAAGAAGCTGCTGGTCAATGACAAGGTGGCTGCGGTGTTCGGCTGCTGGACCAGTGCCTCGCGAAAAGCAGTGCTGCCGGTGTTCGAGAAGGAAAACGGCCTGCTGTACTACCCCACCTTCTACGAAGGCCTGGAGCAGAGCAAGAACGTGATCTACACCGGCCAGGAGGCAACGCAGCAGATCCTGTTCAGCCTGGACTGGGCGCAGAAGGAGAAGAAGGCCAAGAGCTTCTTCCTGATCGGCAGCGACTACATCTGGCCGCGCACCTCGATGAAGATCGCGCGCAAGCACATCGAGAACTT
>JBBRJU010000056.1:0-8677 GCA_038218895.1 Burkholderiales bacterium | reverse complement strand
AGCACAGCACGGTCCCCCACCCGCCTGAGCCTCTCGTGGGTCTGGCGAAGCGGCTGAGCGCTGCGAGGCCGTGGGTGCGCAGCACAGCCCGGACACCAACCCTGCTGATGCCGGTGCTGCGCAGACCGCAAGCTCAGACCTGTCTGGCCGGCCCGGTGGGCCGCTCGCCCTGCAGCAGCCGGCGCTGCCAGCGGCACAGCGGTGCCAGCACCGGGTGCGCCACTTCCAGCGTGGCAATCTGCGCCAGCGCTGCGGCGGAGTGGCCGGCGTGCACCAGCCGGCGCAGGCCCTGCCAGGCGTCGATCACCGGTTCTGCTGCTGCGGCGTCCAGGCCGGCCAGCGGTTGCCAGGCGGGCTGGCCGGCATCGAGCCCGCGCAGTGCCACCGGGCCCAAGGGCAGGCAGGGCCGGTCGTGCAGGGCGTTGTGGGTGGCGTCCCCCAGCACCAGGCCCAGGCCGTAGCGGCTGCAGAAGGCCTGCAGCCGCGCCGCCAGGTTGACCGCATCGCCCATCACCGTGTAGGCCCGGCGGTGGCGTGACCCCATGTCGCCCACCACCATGTTGCCGGTGTTGATGCCGATGTTCAGCTGCAGCGTCGGCCAGCCCCGCGCGGCCAGTTCGGCATGGATCTGCGGCAGCCGCGCCAGCATCGCCTGGGCGGCGTCCACCGCATGGCGGGCATGGTCGGGGTCGTCCAGCGGTGCGCCCCAGAAGGCCATCACCGAATCACCGATGTACTTGTCGAGCGTGCCGCGGTGCGCGCGCACCACGTCGGTCAGGTGCGAGAACAACAGGTTCATCATGGCGCCCAGCTCGGCCGGTGCCATGCGCTGCGCCACCGCCGAGAAGCCCGAGACGTCGGCGAACAGCACCGTCAGCTCGGCACTGCGGCTGCCCATGGTGTAGCGCTCGGGCGACCGGCTCATTTCGTCGACCAGTTCGGGCGGCACATACTGGCCGAACAGCTGGGCCAGCTGCCGCCGCGCGCCGGTGGCGCGCCGGTAGGCCAGGCCCAGGTGCAGGGCCAGCAGCAATGGCGGCAGCAGCAGCCCGCTGGCCAGTGGCAGCACCCAGCCCAGCCACTGCCAGGCCAGCAGGTTCAGCACCAGCACTGCCGCCACCACGCCGGCAGTCAGCAGCAGCCCGTGCCGCAGCGCCAGCCGCGGCAGCGCCCATCCCAGCAGCCCGGCCACTGCGGCCAGCCCGGCCAACTGCAGCAGCGGCGCCCATGCCGGCACAGCCACCACCCGTTGCTGCAGCATGCCCGACAGCATCTCGGCATGCACCAGCGTGCCGAGCATGGCGTCGTCCACCGGCGTGCGGTGCTGGTCGATCAGCCCCGGCGCGCTGACGCCGACCAGCACCACCTTGCCGCGCAGGGCATCCGGCGGCAGCCGGCCGGCCAGCAGGTCGGCCGCCGACACCCGCACCGGCGCAGCAGCTGCGGTGGCAAACGGCACCAGGGCCAGTGCCTGGGCGTCGACCGGCACCCGCAGCTGGCCACCGGCGCCGCGCAGGTACAGCGCCCGCAGCGGGCCGTCGGCCGGCGCCACCGACAACGTGGCCGGTGCGCCCGGCCCGCCCAGCAGCACCCGTGCCAGCGCCAGCGCCAGCGTGGGCTGCACACCTTGCTGGTAGTGCACCAGCAGCGGCAGGCGCCGCACCGTGCCATCGGCATCGCGCACCGCATTGAGGTGCCCGCCGCCCAGCGTGGCGGCCTGCTGCAGCTGGGCCAGGTTGCCACCGTGGCCCGCCCAGCGCAGCAGGGCCTGGCCTGGCACGCCGAGCAGGTCTGCCGGCAGCAGCGGCGGCGGCAGCGCCCCGACCTGGGCGGCGCCGGCCTCGTTGGACAAGTGGAAGCCCAGCACCACCGGCTGCCGCTGCAGCATGGCAGCCAGCTGGCTGTCGCCGTCCAGCTGCAGCCGCAAGGCCTGCCAGGCGGCCAAGAAGCCGGCGTCACCGCGCAGCGGGCCCTGTGCCAGCTGGTCGACAGCGGCCAGGCCGGCGCTCTGGTCGGGCTGGGCCAGCACCAGATCCAGGCCCACCAGGCGCGCGCCGCCTTGGGTCACCGCTGCATCCAGCAGCTGTGCCAACCGGCGCCGCGGCCAGGGCCAGCGGCCATGCGCCGCCAGCGCGGTTTCGTCGATGTCGATGACCACCACCTGCGGGTCGACCAGGCGTGGCGCCAGCAGCCGCAGGCGCATGTCGTACAGGCTGTCTTCCAGGCCCTGCAGCGGTGCCCTGGCCCCGGGCCCGGGCCAAACTGCCAGGCAGGCCACCAGCAGCGTCAGCAACAGGCCCCAGCGGGACGGGCCGCGATGCCGGCGGCCAGAGCTGCGGCCGAGGCTGCGGCCAAGCGCAGGCATGCGCGCCTTCACACCGTGTCAGCGGATCTTGATTTCGACACGGCGGTTGCGTGCCTCGGCCACCTCGTCGGCCGTGGGCACCGCCGGTTCGCGTTCGCCACGCCCGGCCACCGTGACGGCACTGCGCGCCAGCCCGGCGGCCACCAGCAGTTCGCGCACGGCTTCGGCCCGCGCGCGTGACAGCCGGTCATTGGCCTCGACCGAGCCCACCCGGTCGGTGTGGCCGGTGACCACCACCTCGGCCGCCGGCAGCGCGGCCAGTGCACTGCGCATCTCGGCCAGCACCGCATCGGCACCGGCGGCCAGGCGGTTGCCGTTGGGCTCGAACTGCACGACAAAGCGGCGCGGCCTCGCCGGCTGCTGCGCCAGCAGGGCGCCGTAGGCATCACGCACCGCCTCGGCCGTGGTGGTGGCCAGCTGCAGCATGCCGCCACGCACTTCGGCCACCGCATACGGCCGCGCCAGCAGCAGGCGCTGCTGGCCGGCGGCCACTTCCACCGCACTCGGGCTGCCATCGGGCTGCGGCAGCAGGACCACCCGGTCGCCCGCCGGCGTGGTGCATGCTGAAAGACCCCCCAGCGCAGCGCTGGCAACAGCGCGTGCCAGGGTTCGCCAGGCGCTGTCGGTCACTGCTGCGCTCCCTTGGCGTCGACGATGAATTCGGTGCCCCGCACGCCCAGCACCACGGTGCGGGTCTGCACGCGCACGTTCTCGGGGGTTTTCTTGCCGATCAGGCCGGTCACCACGGCCAGCGTGCCGCGCCACAGCGACGCCAGCAGGTTGCCGTCCTGGGTGGTGCTGTCGAAGCTGTAGGCGCTGAGCACCAGTTCGCTGTCGGCACCGATGGTCAGCAGGGTGTCGTCGGCCAGGGTGATGCCGACCGCGCCGTCGGGCCCGGTGCGGATGGTGTCGCCCACCATCAAAGGCGCCCCTGGTGCCAGGGCCTCCGTCTGCGCACCGCGTAGAAGCGCGGCCTGTCCGATGCTGCGTTTGACGAGCCCGGCGATGGTGCGCCCGTCGGACGCAGTTGTGGGTGCCACGGCACCGGTGCTGGGCTGCGCGGTCGCGCCTGCCCACAGGCAAGCGCCTCCCAGGAAAATCAGCCAACGTGGAATAAGTTTCATGAAACGAGATTCTGCATGCACGAACGGCATGTGGCTTGGATTCAATCCAGCCGCATCAGGCCGACGTCGACGATGCTGCTGCATGCCGCTGGGCCGGGCTGGCGGGCTTCCCACCCGCTTGGTGGGCCAGTTGTGTGAAAAGTGTCCCAGTGGCACTCCCCGGATTCACGGGGGGGCGCACGTTACCAGTGTCGGCCCAGGGGGTTTTCCCAGTATCCTCTCAACCATGTGCATGGGCTCAGCGCCGTGAGCTTCCATGCCCCGTAGTTTGTGTCAAAGCGTTGCTTCCAAGGTCACCCATGAATCCCCACGAACCCTCCCCGCCAGAACCGGACGCTGATCTCCTGCCTCAGCAGCGGGTGGCTGCGCGCCGGGCTGCCTTGGTCAAGGGCCTTCGGGCGGGCGGCATCGCCGTCGGCGGCGGCGCATCTCTCAACGCCTTTGCTGCGCGTGTCGCCACCAGCAATGGCACGCAGTGCACGGTTTCGGGCCAGGCTTCGGCGGCGATCTCGAACCCTGCGAATGCCTCCACCGCCCCATGTGCGGGGTTCAAACCGTCCAGCTTGTTCAAGCAGAGCCCCTACGTTGCCAAGCGCGCAGATGCATACACAACGACGGTGGCCGGCAGTGCGGTCAAGCTGCAGGTCACGAAAATGTTTGTTGCCGTTCAACTGAACGGTTCGAGCAGCGTTGACGGCATCCAGTTGAAGGCTTTCAATTGGCCTAGTGCACTTCCCGGGGTCACAAATCTGGCCAAGGCGGAGGTTCAGCATGTCTTTGAGGGCACTGACGCCACGCCGTTGTTGTATGCCCTCTACCGAAATGACAACCTGAGTTTTTTCATCGCTGCGTATTTGAGTACAGAACTGACCAGAGCCCCGGCGAATTCGACCCATCTGCCCTTCAATGCCGCCGACGTAGTCAAGTATTACAACGGTGGAGATCTGGACGCCAAGGCTTTGAATCTGTATCGGTTGGTCTGTGTTGGCTGATGGCGCCGGACTGGATGGGCTGCCCTGTACGTGGAGCTAAAGCCGCTGCTGAAAGTCATCGCCCCGCTGACCTGGAGTGAGTTGGACAGCCGGTGGGTGGTGTTTCAGTGTGCCAATGGCTTGGTTTGCGAACTGGATGACCTAAGCGGGTTGGTGCTGTCGCTGCTGGAGTATCAAGCAATGCGGTGTGACGAGGTAGCGGCACAGGTGGCACTGGCTTTGGCCGCACCGCAAGGGCCGGCTGGCGCCGCCGAGATTGACGTCGTCGTCGAACGCCTCTTGACCACTGGTCTGATCGAACAGCAGCACCGACATCGGCCGCCATGCTCTTAGCAGCGCTCGGCGCAGCCGAGCTTTCCCGGCGCGCCCGACAAGGCAGCTTGGTCATCCAGACCGGCCCCTTCCACTTCCGATTGCAATCACCGCACGCGCTGCTGTGCGAGGGCCTGTGTTTGCTGTATGCCGACCATCCGGTGGCAGAGCCGTCCAGCTTTGCAGACTTTCGGGTGGTGATCGGGCATGGCGCTGGGTTGCGCCGCTGGGTGCGCCCGCAATCGGTGTTCGAGTTCGACGGCCACCGGGTATTCGAGCCGTTGCCGGCGGCCCATGCGTACCCGCTGCTGGAATGGGCCATGAACTGGTCGATTTCCAGTCATGCCCATCAGTTTCTGATCATCCATGCCGCAGTGGTGGAGCGCAACGGCCATGCATTGATCCTGCCCGCTCCGCCTGGCTCGGGCAAGAGCACGCTGTGCGCCGCGCTGGTGCACTCCGGTTGGCGCTTGTTGTCCGATGAGTTGGCGTTGGTCGACTTAGACAACGATGCGGTCTGGCCGCTGTGCCGCCCCGTCAGCCTGAAGAACCGCTCGGTCGATGTGATCCAGGCTTTTGCACCGGCAGCGGTGTTCAACCGGATCACCCACGACACGCACAAAGGCAGCGTCACGCACATGAAGGTGCCGGCAGACCAATTGGCGCGGGTGCACGAGCCGGCACGGCCGCGGTGGATCGTCTACCCGCGTTACCTGGCTGGGGCGCAGACGCGGCTGCAGTCGCGGGCACGTGCACCAGCGGTGGTTGACCTGGCCCGCCAGAGTTTCAACTTCAGCGTGCTGGGGGACCGCGGCTTTGCGGCCCTCACGCGCCTGGTACGGGGCTGCAGCTGCGACGATTTTGAGTACAGCAATTTGCCTGAGGCCATGGCACTGTTCACCGCCATGGCCGACGCCCCGGTGCCCGGCTGATGCACGCTGCGTCGCAACGCCTGGCTCGGCTGCTGGCAGACATCGACAGGCTGGACGCAGTGTCCTCCTCAGAATGGGAAACCCTGCTGGCGCAGGCGCGTGTGGCCCGGCTGTGGCCACGGCTCGGTGAGCGGTGTGCCCACGTCGAAGCGTCCAGCCTGCCGCAGCCTGTGCATCACCACTTGCAGGCGGGCCGCACGCTGGGCCGCAGCGTGCGTGAGACCCTGGCCGTCGAGGTGTTGCGCGTGGCGGATGTTCTCGCGGGGGCGGGTCTGCGCTGCGTGCTGCTCAAGGGTGCCGCCTATTCGGCTGCCGACTTGCCGGCTGCGCGCGGGCGGGTGTTCGGCGACATCGACCTGCTGGTACCCGAGGCTGACATTGTGCGCGCGGAAATGGCGCTTATGGGTGGTGGCTGGCTATGCCAGGTACTGGACGCGTATGACATGCGCTATTACCGGACCTGGATGCACGAGATCCCGCCGCTGACGCATGTGCGGCGCCACACAGTACTGGACCTGCACCACACCATCACCCCGCCGACGTCGTCGTTCGCGGTGCGCGGCGGGCAGCTGCTCGAGCACACGCGGTGTGTGGACGCCGCGCAAAATCTGTGGGTGCTGCAACCGGTGGACCAGGTGCTGCACAGCGCTGTACACCTGTTCAGCGAAGGCGAGTTCGACCACGGTCTGCGCGACTTGCTCGATCTTGACGATCTGTTGCGCGACTTTTCAAACCTGGATCCGGCTTTCTGGTCACACTTGCTGGCGCGGGCCGCTTCGCTGAAGCTGGAGCGGCCTTTGCACCATGCACTGCATTCACTGCAGGCCTTGTTGGGTCGCCAGTGGCCCGTTGAGCACGCCGCTGGCATCGCTGCATTGCGCCCCGGCCTGGTGCCACGCTCGGTGATGGCGTGGCTGCTGCAGCGGGCGTTGAAGCCGCCGCATGCCAGTTGCCATGCGCCTGGTGACGCGCTGGCGCGATGGCTGTTGTATGTGCGCTCGCACTGGTTGCGCATGCCTCTGTATCAGTTGCTGCCGCATTTGCTGCGCAAAGCCTGGCTGCGCCGCATCGCGCCGCAGCCGCAACGGCCCGAACCGCCAGCCGACTTGCCAGCGGGCCCGGTACGCTGAATCAGCGCGCTGGCGGCTGATTGCCGACCAATTCAGCCAACTCCCCCTCACTGAACCCCGCCGCCCGCCGCGCCACCAGATTGAACGGCGGCCGCAGCCGCGGCGCGGCGTAGCGCGCCACCAGTTGCGGGTACAGCGCCAGGGCGTCCAGCCCGTCGCGCCGGCACAGCCAGGCATACCAGTGGTTGCCGATGGCCACATGGCCGATCTCGTCGCGCAGGATCACGTCCAGGATCGCCACTGCGGCCAGGTCGCCGGCGCGCTTCAGTTTGGCCTGGATCGGCGGCGTGGCGTCCAGGCCGCGCGCTTCCAGCGTGCGTGGCACCAGGGCCATGCGCGCCACGATGTCATCGGCGGTGGCCTCGGTCATGCGCCACAGGCCGTCATGGGCGTCAAAATCACCGTAGCCATGACCCAAGGTCTGCAGGTGGGCGCGCAGCAGGCTGAAGTGCAGCGCCTCCTCGGACGCCACGCGCAGCCAGTCGCGGTAGAACTGGTCCGGCATGCCGGCAAAGCGCCACACCGCGTCCAGCGCCAGGTTGATGGCATTGAATTCGATGTGGCAGATGGCATGCAGCAGGGCCGCGCGCCCGGCCAGGGTGAAGGGCGATCGGGTGGGCACCTGGCCGGGCGGCACCAGCCGGGGCAGGGCGGGGCGGCCGGGCAGGCCGGCAGGGGTGGCCAGCGCCTCGGCCGGGTCGATCTGCAGCGTGCCTGCTTCCAGCGCGTGCCACAGCGCCCGGGTGCGGGCCGCCTTGTCGGGCGGGTCGGGCAGCGCCAGCACGGCCAGGGCAGCACTGCGGAGTGAGGTATTCGGGCCCATCCCTAGAATCATAGGCTTCGCCCCGATCCACAACCCGAATGCAGACCGCAGACCGCAGACCGCAGATTGCAACCCATGGCCATCTACCAGCTTGAAGACGACGTGCCCCAGGTCGATGCCACCGCCTGGGTGGCCGACAGCGCCGAGGTGACCGGCCGCGTCACCCTTGGCGAGAACGCCAGCGTCTGGTACGGCGCGGTGCTGCGCGGCGACAACGACCGCATCACCGTGGGCGCCAACAGCAATGTGCAGGACGGCAGCGTGCTGCACACCGACCACGGCGCGCCGTTGACCATCGGCGCCAACGTCACCATCGGCCACCAGGTGATGCTGCACGGCTGCAGCATCGGCGACGGCAGCCTGGTGGGCATCCAGAGCATCGTGCTCAACGGCGCGAAGATCGGCCGCAACTGCCTGGTGGGCGCCGGCTCGCTGGTCACCGAGGGCAAGCAATTCCCCGACGGCGTGCTGATCGTCGGCCGCCCGGCCAAGGTGGTGCGAGAGCTCACGCCCGAGCAGATCGCCGGCTTGCAGGGCAGCGCAGCGCATTACGTGCAGCAGCAGCAGCGCCATGCCACCCAGCGCAAGCGCATCGGCTGATCGGCCCGGCATGGACCAGCTCCACAAGTTCATCTTCGAAGGCCTGCCGGTGCGCGGCATGCTGGTGCGCCTGGAAGGCAGCTGGCGCGACGTGCTGGCCCGCCGCACCAGCGCCAGCGACGGCGGCCATGCGTTTCCGCCGCCGGTGCGTGCGCTGCTGGGCGAGATGGCTGCGGCCAGCGTGCTGATGCAGGGCAGCCTGAAGTTCAACGGCGCGCTGATCCTGCAGATGCAGGGCGACGGCCCGGTGCGCCTGGCGGTGGCCGAGACCCAACCCGACCTGAGCTTCCGTGTCACCGCCAAGGTGGTGGGCGAGGTGCCGGCCGATGCGCAGCTGGAGGCGATGCTGAACGTGAACGGCCAGGGCCGCTGCGCCATCACGCTGGACCCGCGGGACCG
>JBBRJU010000055.1:0-8748 GCA_038218895.1 Burkholderiales bacterium | reverse complement strand
CGCGCAGGCGCAGCAGCGCGGTGCTGTGGTCGGTCTGCAGGGCCTCCAGCACCACCGGCAGCACATTGAGCACACTGCTTTCCTGCGGGTGCTGGCGCGCCACGCTCACGTCGCGCGCCAGCACCCGGGCACGCACGGCCTCACCGGGGGCAGCCGCAGTGGCGCCCACCCACAGCGCGCCGGCATCGAAGGCCACCCGCATCAGGCCGTAGTCGCGGTCGTGCTGGTCGACCCGGCCGTGGATCACCACGCTGGCCTCGTCCAGGCGCGACAGCGGCAGGTCGGGCCGGGCCAGCAGTTCACCCAGGGGGCCGGCGGCCACCACCCGGCCTGCGTCCATCAGCACCAGGTGGTCGGCGAGCCGGGTCACCTCGTCCAGGGCATGTGTCACGTAGACGATGGGCAAGGCCAGTTCCCGGTGCAGGCGTTCCAGGTAAGGCAGGATTTCGGCCTTGCGCGGCGCGTCCAGGGCGGCCAGCGGCTCGTCCATCAGCAGCAGTTGCGGCGCGGTCGCCAGCGCCCGGGCGATGGCCACCCGCTGGCGCTCACCGCCCGACAACGTGGCCGGGCGGCGGCCCATCAGCGCGCCGATGCCCAACAGCTGCACTACCGCGTCCAGGCCGAAGGCCTGCGCGGCGGCGCCATGGCCTTGCCGCGCATCGGCTGCGGTGCGCCGCCGGCCGTAGTCCAGGTTGGCGCGCACGCTCAGGTGCGGAAACAGCGCCGCCTCCTGGATGACATAGCCCAGCGGCCGCTGGTGGGTGGGCATGAAGTGGCGCTGGCTGTCGTCCTGCCACAGCGCACTGCCCAGGGCGACCCGGCCGGCGGCGCGTTCCAGCCCGGCCATGGCGCGCAGCACGGTGGTCTTGCCGCAGCCCGACGCGCCGAACAGCGCGGTGATGCCCTGGCCGGGCAGTTGCAGGTCCACATCCAGCGTGAAATCGCGCCGGGGCAGTTGCAGGCGGGCGTGGATCACGGCGGGCCCAATTGCGCATCGCGTGGCGGGCGGTTGGCCCAGTACAGCGTGACCAGCACCAGCAATGCAAACACCACCATGCCGGCGGCCATCCGGTGCGCCTGGTCGAATTCGGCCGCTTCGACATGCTCGAAGATCGCGACCGAGAGCACGCGCGTCTGCCCCGGAATGTTGCCGCCGATCATCAGCACCACGCCGAATTCACCCACGGTGTGGGCAAAACCCAGCACGCTCGCCGTCACCAGGCCGGGCCGGGCCAGCGGCAGCGCCACGCTGAAGAAACGGTCGAGCGGGCCGGCGCGCAGGGTGGCAGCGGCCTCCAGCGTGCGCTCTGGAATGGCCTCGAAGGCCTGCTGCAGGGGCTGCACCACAAACGGCATCGAATAGATGACCGAGGCCACCACCAGCCCGGCGAATGTGAACGGCAGCCGGCCCAGACCCAGCCAGTGGGTGAACTGGCCCACGGGCCCCTGCGGGCCCATCAGCAGCAGCAGGTAGAAGCCGAGCACCGTGGGTGGCAGCACCAGCGGCATGGCCACCAGGGATGCCAGCACCGGCTTGAACGGGGAGCGTGTGCGCGCCAGCCACCAGGCCAGCGGTGTGCCGAGCAGCAGCAGCAGCACGGTGCTCAGCCCGGCCAGTTCGGCGGTGAGCCGCACCACGGTCCAGGTGGCGGCGTCCATTGCCGGCTTAGGTGCCGTAGCCGTAGGACTGGATCACCGCCTTGGCCGCCGGGCTCTTCAGCCAGGCCAGCAGCGCGGCGGCGGCGGCACTGTTCTGGCCTTGCTTGAGCAGCACCGCATCCTGGCGGATTTCGCCGTGCAGGTTGGACGGCACCCGCCAGTACGAGCCTGCCACCGGCCTGCCGGGCACGGCCACCTGCGCCAAGGCGACGAAGCCCAGTTCGGCATTGCCGGTGAATACGAACTGGTAGGCCTGTGCAATGCTCTCGGCCGTCACCAGCCTGGGCGTGATGGCCTCGCGCAGGCCACGCGCGGTGATCACCTGCAGCGCTGCGCTGCCATAAGGTGCCAGCTTGGGGTTGGCGATCGCGAGCTTGCTGAACTTGTCACTGGCCAGCACCGCACCCTGGTCATCGACCAGGCCCGGCTGTGCGCTCCACAGCACCAGCACGCCGATGGCATAGGTGAATTGACTGCCCGCCACCGCATGGCCTTCAGCCACCAGCCGCTTTGGCGTCTCATCGTCGGCGGCAACCAGCACATCGAACGGCGCACCGTTGATGATCTGGCTGTAGAACTTGCCAGTGGCGCCGACCGATGTCCTCAGTGTGTGGCCGGTGGCGGCGGTGAAGCCTTCCGCCATCCTGGCCAGCGGGCCGGCAAAGTTGGCGGCCACGGCCACGGTCACTTCGTCGGCCTGGGCAGGGCTGCACAGCAGCAGCGCAGCAGTGCAGACGGCGCAGACGGCACCCGTGGCAGGCGGCAATCGGGCGAGGGACATGGGCGCTCCATGGGCGGTTGGGGGTCAGTGGGTCAATCGAGCATGGCCAGGATCACGCTCGACACCTTGAACGCGGCACAGGCGCGCACACCTTCGGCCAGGCCCAGGCTGTGCACCGATTCACGGGTGACGACGGCGGTGGCGCTGCGGCCACTGCCCAGATCGAGCGTGACCTCGGCATTCACCGGGCCGGTGACGATGCGGCTGACCTGGCCCCACAGCTGGTTGCGCGCACTGATGCGCAGGCCGTCGTCGGTCAGCAGCAACAGCGACGACGCCTTGACCAGCAAGAGCACCTCGCTGCCGATGGCCAGGCCCAAGCTCTCGGCCGAAGTGCGGGTGACGACGGCAGCCAGTTCCAGCCGGTCGTCCAGGCGCACCAGCACTTCAACGTCGACCGGGCCGCCACGCAGACCGCACACCGTGCCCGCGAACTGGTTGCGCGCGCTGGTGCGCACCGCCATGCGCCGCAACAGGCGCTGGAAGGCCGGCATGTCGCCGCCGGGTGCGTTGGCAAACTGCCCGGCCAGGCGGTCCAGCGCCTGCTGGTATTGCGCCTCCACCGCACGGTACATGGCGACCAGGCGCCGGCCATGCTCCGTCAGCAGGGTGCCGCCACCGGCACGCCCACCTGTGGAGCGCTGCACCAGGGGCTGCTCGGCCAGGTTGTTCATCGCGTCCACCGCCTCCCAGGCGGCCTTGTAAGACAGCGGCACCTGCTTGGCGGCCTGCGAGATCGACCCGTGGTCGGCAATGGCTTCGAGCAGCCGCACCCGGGTGTCACCCAGGTAGGCGCCCAGTTCGGTGCTGACTTCCAGGCGGCCGGTCAGGCGAGATGGGCTGGCCAGCTGGCTGTTTTGCTGGGCATGCGGCTGGGCTTGCGGCTGGGCTTGCGGCGGACGCCGGGGCAGACGGGAACTGGCCATGTCGATGCATCATTGCGCGTAAAAAGCGTTATAGCTTCAATAATACAACGCATGCAGCATGGCAGCCGATCACCACGCCAGCGCCGGCGGTGCCGGCCAAGAAAAAAGGGGTGGCAATCACCACCCCTGTCTTCTGCACGGTCCCCGCCAGCGCCTGCAGGCGCCCAGGCGGGGACGTCGGTCAGAAATCGACGCCGAAGAACGAGCTCACCCGGCGGCCATATTCGTCGGTGTAGGCCGGGCTGTCGGTCTTGGCATAGCGCGGCGCCTGCTCCAGTTTTTCTTGCGTGAGCGGCACCACATAGCCTCCCAGCTTGATGTCGTACTGCAGCATCGACCAGGGCAGCGGGTAGCGATCGGTGCCGTTGCCCAGAAAGCCGCCGATTTCGAGCCCGGCATAGCGCACCTGGCCGCTGAGCTTGTTGATCATCAGCCCGTCGATCGAGCCCAACTTGTCGCCAGCCGTGCTGTACACCGCAGTGCCTTGCACACGGTCAGATCCGATCACGTCGTCGGTGTGGGTGTTCTGAGTGGGGTTCATGGCATCTCCTGTTGCAGGGAGGATTCAAGCCGCCGCCGCTGTGACCGGTGGCATGAAGCCGCGCAGACATTGCGCTGGCAAGCCCACTGTCGGCGCAAGCGCAGCGCTGTCCCAGCAGACGGCGGCCCGGTGGCCTGTAGGCATTTGCCTGCATGGCGCGGTGGGCCCACCTGCGCGCCGCCAACCTGGCTGGACGGGATCGCGGCTGCCCCATCTGCTGGCTCATTGCACCCGGGTCAGCTTCTTGTTGACGAACTTCTGGGTCCCGGCGCCGGACAGCGCACGGCCGTCGCCGGAGTTCTTCACGCCACTGATCGGCAGCTCTGGCGGCCTGCAAAGCTGCGCAGGGACCAGTCGGTGGCAAAACAGGTCTGTGCCATGCGCAGCTTGCCGTCGCCTTGCGCGTCGCTGCGTTCATCGAAGCTGCGTGTGACCCGAGAGCCGGGCCAGCAGCGCCTGCGCCGCGCCCAAGGAAGACGCCGGATTTTGGCCCGTGATCAGATTGCCGTCGGTCACCACATGGGCCTGCCAGTCTGGGCCCTGGCTGTAGACCCCGCCGTTCTGGACCAGCATGTCCTGCACCAGGAACGGCACGACCTGGCTGAGCTGGGCTGCGTCTTCTTCGCTGTTGGCAAAGCCGGTGATCCGCCGCCCCTTTACCCATGGCTGGCCGTTGGCAGCCTTGGTGTGGCGAAACACCGCCGGCGCGTGACACACGGCGGCCACTGTCTTGCCGGCCGCCGCCATCGACTCGATCAGCCGGGCAGAGTCGGCATCTTCGGCCAGGTCCCACAACGGGCCGTGGCCACCTGGGTAGAACACGGCGTCGAAGCTGTCGCCCGATACGGTCGCGAGCCGCGCGGTGTGCGCCAGCGCTGTCTGCGCGGCGGCATCGGCCTTGAAACGGCGTGTGGCGTCGGTCTGGGCATCGGCCGCATCGCTCTTGGGATCCAGTGGCGGTTGCCCGCCTGCAGGCGAGACCAGCGTGACGCTGGCACCTGCATCCTTGAACGCGTAGTAGGGCGCTGCAAATTCCTCGAGCCAGAAGCCGGTCTGTTTTCCGGTGCTGCCCAATTGGCTGTGTGAGGTCAAAACCATCAAGATGTTCACGCTGTCTCCTTGGCGTTGGTGCGACCGCAGTCGGGTCGCAGCGTTGCCTTGGACACTAACGTGATCGCGCTTGTTCGCCCAGACGGCAAGCCCGCGAGGCATTGTCAGACAAGCGGCCGTGCCGCAGCCGATGTGGCGCGTGCGCCGGCCCGCGCTGCGGGCGCTCGATCCGCCTATGCGTGCTCGTCCTGCTTCTTCGCGCCGAACGGATAGGCGCCACCACCCTTGCCCTTCGCCGGGATCTTGAGCGACAGGATCATCGTCGCCGCCAAGGTGAACGCGGTGAAACCGAGCGAAAACGCCACAGGGATCTTGTAGACGTCGATCAGCAGCATCTTGGTACCGATGAACACCAGGATGATCGCCAGGCCATAGCTAAGCAGGTGGAAGCGTTCATGCATGTTGGCCAGCAGGAAGTACATCGCGCGCAGGCCCAGGATGGCGAACACGTTGGACGTGAGCACGATGAAGGGGTCGGTCGTGATCGCAAAGATGGCCGGGATTGAATCGACCGCGAAGACGACGTCGACGATGCCGATCAGCAGGATCACCACCAGCAGCGGCGTGGCCATCTTGACACCACCCACCATGGTGAAGAACTTCTCGCCGTCGTAGGTCGGCGCGATCTTGAACCGGCTGCGCACCCACTTCAAGGCCGGGTTGTTGTCCAGATCGGGCTCTTGGCCGGCGGCCCACCACATCTTGACGCCGGTGAACAGCAAGAAGGCGCCGAACAGGTAGAGGATCCAGTGGAATTGCGTGATCAGCCATGCCCCGACCAGGATCATGGCGGCACGCAGCACGAGCGCGCCCAGGATGCCGATCATCAGCACGCGCTTCTGGAATTCGGCCGGCACCGCGAAGTAGGTGAACAGCATCAGGAACACGAAGATGTTGTCGACCGCCAGCGCCTTCTCGATGAGGTAGCCAGTCAGGAACTCCAGCGATTTGGCATTGGCCAGCGTGCGGGCGGCTTCATCTGTGCCGGCACCGCCCAGGTACCACCACAGCCAGCCCATGAAGACGAAGGAGACCCCGACCCAGACGAGCGACCAGATGGCGGCCTCGCGGGTGCTGACGCGGTGCGCCCCCTGCTTGCTCATCGCGAAAAAATCGACCAGCAGCGCAAACAGCACAAACGCCGCGAACAAGGACCACATGAGTGGAGAACCGATGGATTGCATGGCCGCCTTCAAATTGAGTTGAAACGGGCAACCGCAGCGTTCGCTGATCTGCGAACACTGCGATGCCGTCAAGGACCCGAGGCTGGTCTTGCTGTGCCGACGATGGCGCGGTAGATGACCGGTATCGTGGCCTGCAGTGCCGGGCCGGAGTGCTGCGCACCGCGACCGTATTGACGACACTGCACCGAATCCACGTCCTGACCAGCGAACGTGGCGCGGTAGCTACTCCCCAACTAGAGATGGACAAATGTTAGCAGCAACATGCGGCCCAGGCCGCAGGCCTGCGGCCAGAACACACGGTGCTAGAGTCTTTCGTCAGGTGTGTTGTTTGCATCACCCATCCAATCATTCGATCGCAGCCATGTCCGGCGAAACATTGCAATTTGAAGCATCAACCCGCATCAGCGGCAATTGCAGTCACAGGGGCGGGCCAAGACTTTGGGTCTGGTCCTGGCCCGGGCAGCGCAGCAGGCCGCCCGGCAACGCTATCCGGTGCGGCCTGGACGACATTGGGGCGCTGCGTGAGCCCATGCAGCCAGTGCATTCGTGCGCCTGATGGCGGCGGCTGGCCTGTCGCGCTTCTTGCGCTCCGCAAGCTTCTGGCGCGCTGTCGGTCTGTTGGTCGTGCTCGGTGCGGTCGCGTCGATGCCGCTGTTTGCCACCGACTTCCAGCTCTTTCGGCTCACCAACATCCTGATCTATGCGGTCGCGCTGCTCGGGATGAACATCCTGGTCGGCTACAACGGCCAGATCTCGCTGGGGCATGGTGCCTTCTACGCGATGGGCGCCTACACCGCGATGCTGCTCATCCTGCACGCTGGCACGGCGCACTGGGTGGCGGTGCCGGTTGCCGGCCTGGTCTGTCTGGGTGTCGGCGTTGTCTTCAGCCTGCCCTTGCTACGCCTGGCGCCGGTGCATCTGGCGATGGCCACCTTTGCGGTCGGCGTGGTGCTGCCCAGCATTGCGAAGTGGAAGTGGCTCGAAGCCTGGACCGGTGGCGGACAAGGCATGGGCATCGACATTCCGGTGGTGCCGTTCGGGCTGCCACTGAGCTTTGACCAGTGGCTTTATCTGCTGTCGCTGGGGACCGTGGTCTTGTGTTTCGTGCTGGCGGCGAACCTGCTGCGCGGGCGCGTCGGCCGCGCGGCCATCGCCATCCGTGACCACCCGATCGCAGCGCAGTCGATGGGCGTCGACACGGTGTTCTACAAGGCGATGATCTTCGGCATCAGCGCCATGCTGACTGGTGTCGCCGGTGCGCTGGGCGCGCTGTCGTTTCGATACATCGCGCCCGGGATGTTCGGAATTTTCCTGTCATTCGGCTTCCTGATCGGCATCGCAGTGGGCGGGCTCGCCTCACTGAGCGGGGCCATCTACGGGGCGATCTTCCTGCAATACATCTTTCTCGTGGTCGGCGTCACGGCGAGCTCGTTGAAGACGTCGAGTGCGCCGCTGATCTACGGCATGGTCCTGATCGTGTTCCTGAGCTTTTTTCCGCACGGTATCGCGGGCCTGGTCAACCGCGTGATGGACCGGCTGCGCCGCGCGAAGGCGGGCCGCCGGCAGACCGAGCGCACGTGAGGCAACAGCCCGGCGGCCAGGGCTTGGGTGCCGTGATCGGCCCTGCAGCTGCTGGCTCGGCGCGCTAGTCGCCGGCCAACAGCGCCAGCGCCATGTCGCGCAGCCGAGTCCGTTGGATCTTGGTTCCATTCGCACTGTGGACCACCGGAAACGCATCGACCCACCACAGCCGTGCCGGCACCTTGTACGCCGCCAGCCGACCATGCACAGCGGCGATCACCGCCTGCGCATCGGGCGACGCACCCGGCTCGGCAATCGCGAAGGCCACGGCCCGCGTCTTGCCGTCCAGGTCCACGGCCACCACCTGGGCTGCAGCCACGCCGGGCTGGGCCTTGATCACTTCCTCGATCTCGGCCGGCGCTGTCAGGTAGCCCCCCAGGCGGATGGCGTCACCGGCCCGGGTGCGGTACATAAAGCTGCCGTCGGGGCGCAAGTCACCAATGTCGCCGCTGCTGAACCAGCCTTCGGCATCGATGGCCTTGGCGGTCGCATCGGGGTTGCCCAGGTAGCCGATGAAGTTGCTGGGCGACTTGAATTCCAGCAACCCGGTGGAACCCACCGGCAGCAGCGCACCGGTGTCTGCATCACGCACCCGGATCTCGGCGTCGGGGTTGACGGGCGTGCCACCGCCTTCCAGGCGCTCGGCCAGTGGGCGCCCTGGCTGCTGCATGGCGAATAGCGCATGCACTTCACTGGAACCATACAGCCCGACCAGCGGCATGCCGCGCCGGATGCAGGCCTCTGCCACCACCGCCGCCCCAGCGCGGAAGGCGGCAAAGCCGCACACCCGCAGTGTTGGGTAGGCTGGCACGGCATGGGGGTCGGGCGCGTGCGCCAGCAGGGCCTCGAACATCTCGTCGCTGCCAAAGCAATGGGTGGCCTGGTGCGCCACCAGCAGCCGGGCGGCTTCGGCCGCATCGAAGGTGTGCAGCACCACCACCGGCTTGCCTGCAGCCAGTGCTGCCA
>JBBRJU010000054.1:0-8753 GCA_038218895.1 Burkholderiales bacterium | reverse complement strand
GGTGGCCTGGTGGCGGTCAACGACGTCACGCTGGCCTTGCAGCGCGGCGAGGTGCATGCCGTCATCGGCACCAACGGGGCGGGCAAGAGCACGCTGGTCAACATCCTCTCGGGCGAGACCCCGCCGTCGGCCGGCACGGTGCAATTGCTGGGGCAGGATGTCACCGACTGGTCGCAGCCCAGACGCGCCCGCGCCGGGCTGGGCCGCAGCTACCAGCGCAACACCATCTACCCAGGGTTCAGCGTGCTGGAGAACTGCCGCCTGGCCGCGCAAGCCCGGACGCCAAAACCCTGGCACTGGTGGCAGCGCGCGCAGCACTGCGAGGCCAGCCTGGACGCTGCCCAACAGGCCGCGCAGCGCGCTGGCTTGTCCGGTGTGCTGGACCGCCCGGCCGGCAACCTGTCGCACGGCCAGAAGCGCCAGCTGGAAATCGCCATGTGCCTGGCCACCGCGCCGCAAGTACTGCTGCTCGATGAACCGCTGGCCGGCATGGGCGCCGAAGAAACCGAGCGCATGCTGGCCCTGTTGGCAGCGCTGAAGGCCCAGCATGCCATCTTGCTGGTGGAGCACGACATGGACGCGGTGTTCCGCATTGCCGACACCATCACCGTGATGGTCAATGGCAGCGTGATCTTCAGCGGTGCACCAGCGGCGGTGCGCAGCAGCCCCGCGGTGCAGGCCGCCTACCTGGGGGAACACTGAAGTGACGCCGAGCGACGCCGCTGCGGGCCGGGCGGCCGACATCCTGCTCGACGCACGCGACATCCACGCCTGGTACGGCAGCAGCCATGTGCTGCACGGCGTCAACCTGCAGATCGCCAGGGGTGAGACGGTGGGCCTGCTGGGCCGCAACGGCATGGGCAAGAGCACGCTGATCCGCAGCCTGCTGGGCCATGTGGCGCAGCGTGACGGCCAGATCCACCTGTCCGGCTGCGACATGTCACGCGGCAAGCCGCATGAGATGGCGCGCCTGGGCGTGGCCTACGTGCCAGAAGGCCGCGGCATCTTCCCCAACCTGAGCGTGCGCGAGAACCTGGTGGTGGCCGCCAGATCGCCCAAAGACGTGGGCAGCGACGGCCAGGCCGACTGGACGCTCGACCGGGTGCTGGCCACCTTTCCGCGGCTGGCCGAGCGCCTGGGCAACCAGGGTGCGCAGCTGTCGGGCGGCGAGCAGCAGATGCTGTCGATCGGCCGCGCGCTGATGACGCACCCGTCGCTGATCATCCTGGACGAGGCCACCGAGGGCCTGGCACCACTGATCGTGGCCGACATCTGGCGCGTGGTCGGCGAAATCCGCGCCGCCGGCATCGCCACACTGATCGTCGACCGCGACTACCGCAAGGTGCTGGCCCGCAGTGACCGGGCCTTGGTGCTGCAGAAGGGCCAGGCGGTGCTGGCCGGGCCGTCAGAGTCGGTGGCAGCCGATCCGTCGCTGGCGGGCTTGCTGGGCGTGTGAGCGCCCGCTCAGCGTGGCGCCGTGGCGCCGGCGGGCAATGGCCCGCGGTGCAGGAACAGCTCCACACGCCGGTTCAGTGCACGCCCATAGCGCTGGTCGTTGGTGGCCAGCGGTTCAGTTTCGCCACGGCCTTCTGATTGCAGCCGGCCGGCATCGGTGCCCTGGGCCACCAGATAGCGCGCCACGTTGGCCGCACGCGCCTGCGACGTGAGCAGATTGTCAGCGGCGCTGCCCCGGTCGTCGGCATGGCCGACCACGAGCATCTGCCAGCCCCGCAACGGTGGGCTGTTGAACTGCGCCGCCACGGCATCCAAGGAGCGCTGCATCGGCGCCTGCAGCTCGCTGCTGCCCGACGCAAAGCTGTCATTGGTGGGCAAGTCCAGCCGGATCAGGTTCGGCGCCAGCGGCGCCGGGTAGTAGCCCAGCGCGCTGAAAACCGCCAACACCGGGGCGTCATCGGCCACGTGCTGCGGCGCGGCGTCGGCCACCGGCCCGCCAGGCAAGCTGGCGCAGCCCGCGAGCATGCCGACCAATACGCCGGCCAGCAAGCCACGAACCGGCGAAAAACCTGACAAGCGGGTAGCGGGCGGCATGCAAACTCCTTGAAGTGGCGCTGGCTGGGCGATGCAGCCCAGACTGCCACCAGTGTGACCGATGGCGACCGCGCCGCCCGGTCAGGATGCGCCTGCAGCAGCTGTAGGCACGGGCCTACGCCACCACGGGCCCGTCCACAACCGTCACAACCGTCCGTCACAGCCATCGCAGGTCGGTCATGGTGGCGGTTGTCATTTCAGCGTGTCGAGGTGCTGGCGGGCGGCCTGGGCCAGGCGCTGATCGAAGGTGGCGAGCGGCGCCTTCCATTCGGCCGCCAGCCACAGGTAAGCGGCGTCGTAAGCGCTGAGCGACCAGCGGTTGGCCAAAACCAGCACCGCCTGCGGCGGTGGTGCATGCCAATCGATCTGGTGCGCGGCAAAGTCGTCCAGCAGGACCATGGTGTGTTCGGCGTTGGCGCCAGATTTCACCTTCTGGCGCGCCACGTTGGCGATTTCGCAGGGCAGCAGGCTCGGGGCGTGCAGGGTCTTGCCGCGCAGCATGGCGGCAGCCTGGTCCATTTCCGGCTCTTGAAACAACCAGGCTGCCAGCGCGCTGCAATCGACCACCACGGGCGGGCGAACCAGCCAGACGGCAGGCGGATCGGCCACCAGCAATTGACGCACGACAGGCTGGCTCATCGGCTGTCGCGGTCGGCGCGGACAATGTCCACTGCGCGCGGCAGGTCGGGCGCCAGCATGATTGCAGGCCGTGTCGCGCGTTCAGCGATCAAGTCTTCGATGGTTTTGGACCCGGTGACAACACCCCGGGGAACATGGCCTGCCGGTGCCGCCGGCGGCTGTGCAGGCGCAACGGATTCCCGCGCGGCTTGCTCCACGATGGCCAGCAACTCACCCTGCAGCGACCGGTGGTTGCGCGCGGCCCGGGCGCGCAGCCTTTCGGCCACCGCTCGGGGCACATTCTTGATCGACAGAGCACGGAATGACACGGAGTCAGCCAGTCACCTGCCGTCCTCGTCGGCGCACAAACCTTCGAACGCCGGCTGTTCAACAACGCCAAAGACAGCAGCGAGCCCAAGCCGTCAGCCCCGCGCCAGCACCGGTGCCAGCGCCCGCCCGGTGTGGGTACCCGCCGCCACCAGGGCTTCCGGCGTGCCGGCGCACACCACCGTGCCGCCCGCAGTGCCCCCTTCGGGCCCCAGGTCGATCACCCAATCCGCCTCGGCGATCACGTCCAGGTCGTGCTCGATCACCACCACGCTGTGGCCGCCGGCCACCAGGCGGTGCAGCACGCCGATCAGCCGTTCCACGTCGGCCATGTGCAGGCCCACGGTGGGCTCGTCCAGCACGTACAGGGTGTGCGGCGGCTTCTGGCCGCGGCGCGTCACGTCATCACGCACCTTGCTCAGTTCGGTCACCAGCTTGATGCGCTGGGCCTCGCCGCCAGACAGGGTCGGCGACGGCTGGCCCAGCGTCAGGTAGCCCAGGCCCACGTCCTTCAGCAACCGCAGCGGGTAGGCGATGTTGGGCATGCTGGCGAAGAAGTCCACCGCCTCGTCCACTTCCATGCGCAGCACGTCGCCGATGCTCTTGCCGCGCCAGCTGACGGCCAGGGTTTCGGGGTTGAAGCGCTGGCCATGGCATTGGTCGCAGGGGACCTTCACATCGGGCAGAAAGCTCATCTCGATGGTGCGCAGGCCCTGGCCTTCACAGCCCGGGCAGCGGCCGTCGCCGGTGTTGAAGGAAAACCGTGCCGCCGCGTAACCACGCGCCTTGGCTTCCAGTGTCTCGGTGAACAGCTTGCGCACGGTGTCCCAGAAGCCGATGTAGGTGGCCGGGCAGCTGCGCGGTGTCTTGCCGATCGGCGTCTGGTCGACCTCCAGCACCCGGTCGATCGGCAGGAAGCCGCTGATGCCGCTGCAGCCCACCAGCGGCGGCAGCAGGCCGGCAGCGAGCGCGTCGCGCCCGGCCCGGCTGACCTTGGTGGCGACGATGGCCTGCACATTGGCCAGCAGCACATCGCGCGCCAGCGTGCTCTTGCCCGAGCCGCTGACGCCCGTCACCGCCACCAGGCGCTGCAGCGGCACCTGGATATCGACCTGGCGCAGGTTGTGCAGGTTGGCGCCGGTCAACCCCAGGTGGTCGACCGCGCGGTTCACCTTGCGGCGCGGCTGCAGCGGGTGTTTCAGCGGGTGGGCCAGAAAGCGGCCCGTCAGCGACGCCGGGTTCAGCGCCAGATCGGCTGCCACGCCCTGGGCGATGACGGTGCCGCCACGCTTGCCGGCACCGGGGCCGATGTCGATGATGTGGTCGGCCCGGCGGATGGTGTCTTCGTCATGCTCGACCACCACCAGGGTGTTGCCCTGCGCGCTGAGCCGGGCCAGCGCCTGCAGCAACACAGCGTTGTCACGCGGATGCAGGCCGATGGTGGGCTCATCGAGCACATAGCACACACCCTGCAGGTTGCTGCCCAGCTGCGCAGCCAGGCGGATGCGCTGCGCCTCGCCGCCGCTGAGCGTGGGTGCGGCGCGGTCCAGCGTCAGGTAGCCCAGGCCCACCTCTTCCAGAAATTCCAGCCGGCTGCGGATCTCGCTGACCACGTCGCGGGCAATCGCGGCATCGCGCCCTTCCAGCGCCAGCGCAGCGGACCAGCGCCGCGCTTCATCGACCGCCCAGCCGGCCACGGCGGTGATGGTGTGGCCGTCGAAGCGGATGTTGCGTGACACCGGGTTCAGCCGCGCGCCCTGGCAATCCTGGCACGGCGCGCCGCTCAGGCCTTCCACCTCGGGCTCGTCGGACGGGAAACTTTGCTCGCGGCCTTTCTGGTCGTCGTCGCGCACCGAATCGTCCAGCGCCTTGCGCTGCTCCCGCGTCAGCGTCAGGCCGGTGCCCACGCAGCTGGTGCACCAGCCGTGCTTGCTGTTGTAGCTGAACATGCGCGGGTCCAGCTCGGGGTAGCTGGTGCCGCACTGCGGGCAGGCGCGCTTGGTTGAAAACACCTTCAGGCTGCCGATGCCGGCGGTGGGCGCACCGGCTGCCATCGCCTCGGCCAGGCCGTCCAGCGGGGTCAGCAGGTGCAGCACGCCCTTGCCCACGTCCAGCGCCTTGGCCAGCAGTTCACGCAGTTCGGCCTCGTTGCCTGCCGACACCACCAGCGCGCCCACCGGCAGTTCCAGCGTGTGTTCCTTGAAGCGGTCGAGCCGCGGCCAGGGGTCGACCTTGACGAATTCACCGTCGACCCGCAGGTGGGTGTGGCCACGCGCCTTGGCCCACTTGGCCAAGTCGGTGTAGACACCCTTGCGGTTGACCACCAGCGGCGCCAGGAAGCCCACATGCTGGCCCCGGTGGCCGCCCGCCTGCGGTGCCTTCAGCAGCTGCGCGGCAATGCTTTCCACGCTCTGCGGCCGCACCTCGGCGCCGTCGTGCACGCAGCGCTGGGTGCCCAGCTTCACCCACAGCAGGCGCAGGAAGTGCCACACCTCGGTGGTGGTGGCGACGGTGCTCTTGCGCCCGCCGCGGGAAAGCCGCTGCTCGATGGCCACGGTGGGCGGGATGCCGTAGACCGCGTCCACCTCCGGCCGGCCGGCCGGCTGCACGATGCTGCGGGCATAGGCGTTCAGGCTTTCCAGGTAGCGGCGCTGGCCTTCATTGAACAGGATGTCGAAGGCCAGCGTGCTCTTGCCCGAGCCCGACACGCCGGTGACCACGGTGAACTTGTCGCGCGGGATGTCGACGTTCAGGCTCTTCAGGTTGTGCTCGCGGGCGTTGACGATGCGGATGTCATTGCCCGCCGCCAGCTTCGCCGCATCACGCCGGGCCTTGGCCACCAGTTGCAGCGGCCGGCCTTCTTCGACCGCCAGGCTGACACCCAGCGCCCTGTCATAGTCGCGCAACGCCTTGCCGGTGTGCGACGTGGGGTGCGCCTTGACATCGTCGGGCGTACCGGTGCACACCAGCTGGCCGCCGGCGTCGCCGCCTTCGGGCCCCAGGTCGATGATCCAGTCGGCGCTGCGGATCACGTCCAGGTTGTGCTCGATGACGATCAGCGAGTGTCCGGCGTCCAGCAGCCTGCGCAGGCTGCGCATCAGCTTGGCGATGTCGTCGAAGTGCAGGCCGGTGGTGGGCTCGTCGAACAGGAACAGCGTGCCCTTCTTCGCCGCCGCCTGGCGGGGCCCGGCGGCCGCGTCGGCCAGAAAGCCGGCCAGCTTCAGCCGCTGTGCTTCACCGCCGCTGAGCGTGGGCACCGGCTGGCCCAGGCGCACATAGTCCAGCCCCACGTCGACGATGGGCTGCAGCCGCGCGGTGACGGCGGTGTCGCCGCTGAACACCACGCAGGCCTCGGCCACCGTCAGGTCGAGCACGTCGGCCACGCTGAGCTGGTAGGGCCCGCGGATCAGCTTGACCTCCAGCAACTCGGCGCGAAAGCGCTTGCCGTCGCAATCAGGGCAGCGCAGGTACACATCACTCAGGAACTGCATTTCCACATGCTCGAAGCCGCTGCCACCACAGGTGGGGCAGCGGCCATCGCCGGCGTTGAAGCTGAACATGCCGGCGCCGTACTGCCGCTCCACCGCCAGCGGCGCCAGCGCAAACAGCTTGCGGATCTCGTCGAACGCACCCACATAGCTGGCCGGGTTGCTGCGCGCCGTCTTGCCGATGGGCGACTGGTCGACAAACACCGCGTCGGCCAGCCAGTCCATGCCCAGCAGCGCCTGGTGTGCGCCAGCGCCCTCGGTGGGCTTGCCGAAGTGGCGCAGCAGCGCCGGCACCAGCACGTCCTGCACCAGGCTGCTCTTGCCGCTGCCGCTGACGCCGGTGACCACCGTCAGACGCTGCAGCGGAAAGCTGACTTCGATGTTCTGCAGGTTGTGCTCCCGCACGCCCAGCAGGATCAGCTTGGGCGTGGCGTCGTTGACGAAGCGCCGCAGGCCGATGCCCACATGCTTGCGCGCGCCCAGGTAGGCGCCGGTCAGCGTGTCGGCATGGCGCGCCGCATCGGGCGTGCCGTCGAAGACGATCTGGCCGCCGCGCTCGCCCGGGCCCGGGCCCATGTCGATCAAGCGGTCGGCGGCCAGCATCACCGCCGGGTCGTGCTCGACCACCACCAGCGTGTTGCCGGCATCGCGCAGCCGGTGCATGGCTTCGACGATGCGGCCCATGTCGCGCGGGTGCAGGCCGATGCTGGGCTCGTCCAGCACGAACAGGGTGTTGACCAGGCTGGTGCCCAGCGCAGTGGTCAGGTTGATGCGCTGCACCTCGCCGCCGCTGAGCGTGCGGCTCTGCCGGTCCAGCGTCAGGTAACCCAGGCCCACATCGCACAGGTAGCGCAGCCGGGTGCGCATCTCGTCGAGCAGCAGCTTCAGCGCTTCGTCCAGCATGCTGCTGGGCAGGGTGAGGGCGTCAAAAAACCGCCGCAGCCGGTCGATCGGCAACTGCATCAGGTCGTGCAGACACAGGCCTGGCAGGGCTTCCAGCTGCGCGCGGGTCCAACCCACGCCGACCGGCATGAATCGCGCACTTGGCGGAAGTTCGTCCAGCGGACGCTGCGAGGCCGGGTCCGCCGGATCACTGGCGTCGCCCCCTTGAGGGGTAGCGCCGAAGGCGCTGCGGGGGTAGGCGACATTCCCCAGCCGCCACAGCAGGGCTTCGGTCTTGAGCCGGGCGCCGCCGCAGGCACCGCAGGGCGTGTAGCTGCGGTATTTGCTCAAGAGCACCCGGATGTGCATCTTGTAGGCCTTGCTCTCCATGTAGCCAAAAAAGCGCCGCACGCCGTACCACTGCTTGTTCCAGTTGCCGGCAAAGCTGGGGTTGCCATCGATCACCCAGTCGCGCTGGGCGGGGCTCAGCTGCGCCCAGGCGGTGTCACGCGGGATGCCGGCCTCGCCGGCGTACTTCAGCAGGTCGTCCTGGCATTCCTTCCAGGCCGGAGTCTGGATCGTCTTGATGGCGCCGTTGCGCAGGGTCTTGCGCTGGTCGGGGATCACCAGGCCCATGTCGACGCCGATGACGCGGCCGAAGCCGCGGCAGGCCTCACAGGCGCCAAAGGCCGAATTGAAGGAGAACAGCGCCGGCTGCGGGTCGGCGTAGCGCAGGTCACTTTCGGGGCAATGCAGGCCGGTGGAATAACGCCACAGCGTGGCGGCCTCATCACCTTCCTTCAGCGCATAGACATTGATGCGGCCACTGCCACGGCGCAGGCCCAGCTCGATGGCTTCGACCACGCGGATCTTGTCGGCCCCGGCCATGCGCAGCCGGTCGGCCACGACATCCAGAACCTTGCGTTCACCCACCAGCCGCTCGGCCTGCACCCGGGTGAAACCACTGGCCGACAGCCATTGCGCGACCTCGGCCGGCGTCACCGTGGCCGGTAGTTCCACCGGAAAGGTGATCACCAGGCGGGGGTCGCCGGCGGCGGCGGCCCTGGCCAGCAGGTCGGCGTGGATGGTCTCGGGCGTGTCATGCCGCACGGCCTGGGCGGTCTGCTTGTCGAACAGCTGCGCCGCGCGGGCAAACAGCAGCTTGAGGTGGTCGTTCAGCTCGGTCATCGTGCCGACCGTGCTGCGGCTGGTGCGCACCGGGTTGGTCTGGTCGATGGCAATCGCCGGGGGCACACCGTCCACCCGGTCGACTGCGGGCCGGTCCATGCGGTCGAGGAACTGGCGCGCGTAGGCGCTGAAGGTCTCGACATAGCGCCGCTGGCCCTCGGCGTACAGCGTGTCGAACACCAGGCTGCTCTTGCCCGAGCC
>JBBRJU010000053.1:0-8853 GCA_038218895.1 Burkholderiales bacterium | reverse complement strand
CCGGGTGCGGGCGCACCGGCTGGCGCCCGCCGAAACGCAGCAGCTGCTGCGACAGGTGGCTGCCGGCTTCGACCGCGCGCAGGGTGGCGGCGACCGGCATCTGCAGCGCCGGCGTGTGTGCATGGCGCTCGATCAGGTGCGCGCTGTTGCTGATGATGCCGAGCAGGTTGTTGAAATCATGCGCCACGCCGCCGGTCAGCCGGCCCAGCGCGGCAATGCGCTGGCCCTGCGACACCCGCTGCTCGGCCAGCCGGGTGCGTGCCACCGCGTCGGCCACCTGGCGTTCCAGGTGGTCCCGGGCATGGCCCAGGGCCCGCGCCGCATTCGTCAGGGTATGGCCCACCTCGTCGAACTCGGCAATGCCGGTGCGGTGCAGCGACACCGGCTCACCCGCCTGCAGCGACAGGGCGGCGCCCTGCAGCGACACTGCTGCGCGTGCGATGCCGCGCCCCACCCACAGGGCGGCCAGCGCCGCCGCCGCCAGCAGCAGCAAGGCGCCGGCCGCCATCTGCACCACCGCAACGGGCACGCTGCCGATGGCGTTGGCGCGCGGCGACGCGGCCAGATAGGTCCAGCCCTGCGGCGTCTTGCTGAAGTAGCCCAGCACCGGGGCGCCGTCGAGCGTGACCGATTCAAACGCACCTTCGTTCTCGCGCGGCAGGCGCTCGCGCATGTCGCCGGTCACCTGGCGGCCGGCATAGGCCACACCACCGGGGTGCCGCGCCACCACCTGCAGGCCGTTGTCGATCACCGCGCCGACCCAGTTGGCCGGCAGGTTCTGGTGGTCGATCACCCGCTGCAGCACCTCGGGCGGCACTGCGATCACCAGGTTCAGCAGGCCGTGGCCTGCACGCGCCACCGGCTGCACCACCCGCACCTGCAGCACGCCGTCGGGGCCGCGCGCCAGCGGCAGCAGTGCGGGCTCGCTGTACAGCACGAAGGGCTCGGTGCCATGCGGGCGCGGCGGGCTGCTGGCCGGGCGCAGGGTGTTGACCAGTTCATGCGTGGCCGAATGCAGTTCGACCCAGCCGCCCATGTCGCCCACCAGGCGTGAGGCCCAGGCGTGGAAATATTGCGGGTCGGGGCCGTCATCGCCCAGCGCGTCAGACACGATGCGCGCGGTGGCCATGGCCCGCGCCAGCTCGACCCGGCGTGCCAGTTCACGGTCGATGACCTGTGCCACGGCGCGGGCGCTGTCGCGCTGGTTGCGCTGCACCGCGTCGCGCTCGCCCTGGTAGGTGCGCGACACCACGATCAATGCCGCCGCGATGGCCGGCAGCAGCACAGTCATCATCAACAACAGCAGGCGGGCGCGGATGGTGCGTGGCATGGTGATGAGCGGAAGGTTGACGCGGGCCGCCGACAACCCGCTCAAGGGAAAGTATGCACTGGCTGCGGCTCGGCCGGCTTCCACTGCCCGGCACGGTGTGGTCGCCCGGGGCCGACCCCAGCAGCGCCGGCGTCTCGGCCTGCAGCCGACCCTGGCGGTCGACTACACAGACGCCGCCGCGCGCTTGTCGACGATGACGAAATCGCGCGCAGCGTTGTCCTGCGTGGCGGCCACCCAGTCGGCCACCTGGCGCGACCGAGCCACTGGGCGCCGCCGTGCCGGCCGCCGGCAACGCACCAGGCGCTGCCGCCGGCCAACGCTGAACCGGCGTGGCAGTGCGCAGCCGATGCCGCCCTTGCCACCGCCAGCGCCACGGCCACCGCCACGGCCACCGCAAGCGCCACTGCTGCGGCGGCGCGCACGCCGTTTGCCGGACTGGAGTTGCCGACCTGGGTTGGTCCACCGCATGCCTACTGCATGCACCTGCTCGACATTCCTTATCGACACACGTTTGGACATTCGATTCGACACTTTCCCCGGCAAAGGAAGCAGCCTGACGCCACCGCGTCCACCCGACCCAACCCGGCCTCGTCGCCACGCCGGCAGCCGCCACCTGCAGGTCGCCAAGGTCCTGGCGCTGGGCCTGGGTTTCACGCTGGCCCAGGTCCAGGTCCAGGCGCAGGCCCAGGCAAGCACCACCGCGCCGCCGGCCTCTGCCAGCGCAGCCACGGCACGCGGAGATGGGGGCACCGCTCCCGGCGCGCAGGCCGGGCTGGACGACCTGGGCGACCTGGGCGACCGCCGCTTCGTCGCGCAGGCCGCCACATCCGGCAAGGCCGAGGTCTTGCTGGGCCAGCTGGCCCGGCAGCGCGCCACCAGCGCCGAGGTCAAGCAGTACGCAGAGCGCATGGTGCGAGACCACACCGAGGCCAATGACCAGCTGCCAGCCCTGGCCAAGGCCAGGGGCATTGCGCTGCCAGCCACGACCACGCCGGCCCAGCAACAGATGCACGACGGCATGGACAAGCTCGACCGTGCCGAATTCGACCAGCTCTATTTGTCCCGCATGCTGGGTGACCACCGCAAGGCGGTGGCGCTGTTCCAGAAACAGGCCCGATCGGGCGAAGACGCCGCCCTGAAAGCCTTTGCGGCCAAGACCCTGCCCACGCTGCAGGCGCATCTGAAGATGGCCGCTACGCTGTATGGCAACGTCCAGCGGAAACATTGAGGTCGGCATGCAGCGCCGCAAGCGGATCACCCACCCACGATTGCCCGGCGGACCAACTCTGCGGATCGACCCCGATCAGCCAGTGCCGCTGCAGGCGGCCCGAATGCACAGCGGCAACATCGGCCGCCGGGGTGGCAGTGAGACGGGCAGTGCAGCCTGCGCCCGGCGCCGCGCATTTGTCCTACGCCGGCCTGCGCCACGCGCCGCTGGCACCCGGGCCCACGGCTTGCCAGCATGGCCCTATGCCCATCCTGACCAATTCCATGCTGACCAAGTGCATGTCTTGCGCACCCGCGGTTGACGCGCCCCGCCCTCCGCTGTCGTTGCTGGGCAGCGAGCCCTGGCGTGCCGCTGCAGAATTCTTGGCGAACCAGGTGATGCCTGCGCCCGCCGCAGCGGGTGACGGCCATCCGGTGACCTTCTTGCCGGGCCTGGCCAGTGACGGGAATGTGGTGGCGCCGCTGCGGTCGCATTGCCAACGCCTGGGCTGCGCGGCCACCGACTGGGGCAGGGGCTGGAACACCGGCCCGCGCGGCGATGTCGACCGCTGGCTGCATGCGCTGGCCGACGCTGTGCAAGCCCTGCTGGCCGACAGCGCCCACGCGCCCACGCTGATCGGCTGGAGCCTGGGTGGCATCGATGCCCGCGAACTGGCCAAGCTGGGCCGCCTGCAGGTGCGGCAGGTCATCACCATCGGCGCACCGTTCAACGGCACGCCTGAGCAGACCCATGTCGGCTGGGTGTACCGGCTGCTCAGCGGCGAAAAAGCCCAGCTGAGCCCGGCTCTGCGCCGGCCCCTGGCCACGGCGCCGCCGGTGCCCACCACGTCGATCTACAGCCGCACCGACGGCGTGGTCGCGTGGCAGGCATGCCGCCACGGCGCGCCCGGCCGCCAGGTGCAGGACGTGGAGGTGCAGGGCAGCCACCTGGGCATGGGCTGGAACCCCCGGGTGCTGCGGGTGGTGGCCGACCGGCTGGCCCAGCGGCCTGGCCACTGGCGCCGCTGCGCCGTGACGGCAGCCTGAGCCCGCCGACCCATGCCGCCGCCCGGGTCGCCGCTGCCAGAGCAGCGCATGCTGTTGCGCATGCTGCTGGTGGCCGTGTCACTGGCCCTGGTGGCGATCCTGCTGCCGTTCTACGGCACGCTGCTGTGGGCATTGATCATCACGCTGCTGTTCACGCCGATGCACCGCTGGCTGGTGGGTCGGTTGCGTGGCAGGCACAACTGGGCTGCGCTGCTCACCCTGGCGGTGGTGCTGTTGATCGTGGTGCTGCCGGTGCTGCTGATCGGCGTCGGCCTGGTCAATGAGGTGTCGACGCTGGTGGCCGAGGTGCAGTCCGGCGAGCTCCGGCCCGAGACCTGGTTGCAGCAGATCGTCAGCCGCCTGCCTGAAGCGCTGCTGCGGGTGCTGGATCGGTTCGGCATGGCCGACGCGGCCGGCCTGCAGAGCCGGCTGCTGGCCGGGCTCAACGAGACCGGGCAACTGATTGCCGCCCGTGTGCTGCGTTACGGGCAGAACACCTTCGAACTGCTGGCCAGCGTGTTCATCATGCTGTATGTGGCCTTTTTCCTGCTGCGCGACGGCGACGCGCTGGTCGCCCTGCTGCGCCAGTCGGTGCCGCTGACACCCCGGCACCAGCGCCTGCTGAGCCTCAAGTTCAGCACCGCCATGCGCGCCACTGTCAAAGGCAATGTGCTGGTGGCCCTGCTGCAGGGCAGCCTGGGCGGGCTGGCATTCTGGGTGCTGGGGGTGCGCGGCGCGCTGGTGTGGGCCGTGCTGATGGCGTTTCTGTCGTTGCTGCCGGCGGTGGGCGCTGCGCTGGTGTGGGCGCCGGTGGCACTTTATCTGCTGGCCGTCGGCGAGCATGGTGCAGGGCTGGGGCTGGTGGCCTGGGGCGTGCTGGTGATCGGCCTGGTCGACAACCTGTTGCGCCCGGTGCTCGTCGGCAAGGACACCCGCATGCCCGACTGGGTGGTGCTGATGGCCACCTTGGGCGGCATGGCGGTGTTCGGCATCAACGGCTTTGTGCTCGGGCCGGTGATTGCGGCGATGTTCTTTGCCGTCTGGCAGATCATGCTGCTGGACTGGCGCGATGCGCCGGCTGAAGACAGCGCTGCGCCAGGCAGCAGCTGACGCCGGCGGCACGGCGGCGTCAGCCGCGCAAGGCCCGGCCACCGCCGCGCTGGTGTGCGGGACTCCTGGCTGCAGCAGAGCCCGTCTGGCAAGCTGCCCGACAGGATGCGAAGCTGGCGCCGCACCGCTGCCGGTGACCCGAGGCCGCAGCGCCGCAGCAGCCGCAGACCATGGGCACTGCCGTGCAACGGGCAGGCATCAGCCGAGCACGTATCGGCCCTGTCCGACAGGCGCACGGCACGGGCGCCGATGGAGAAGGGCAGGGTGGCCACCTATCGTGGGTGCACTTGCAATGCACCGAGAAGGAAACCCATGCGCAATACCGATGCTCTTCGCACCCGTCTGTGGCTGTCCACGGTGGTGGTCGCCGCCGCTGCAATGCTGGCCGCTTGTGGCCGGCCGGCCGACACAACGCTCAACAGCCCGGTCGACACCTCGGCCAACACGGCGGCCAACACCCCAGCCAACACCACCACCATGGGCAGAACCGACCGTGACGCGGTGGTCACCGACTCTGGCAAGACGGCTGGCCAGGTCGGCAACGACATCAAGCAGGACATCCGTGAAGCGGGCCAGGCGGTGGCCGACACCACCAAAGACATCGCCATCACCGCAGAGATCAACACCCTGCTGGCGCGTGACGACCAGCTCAGCGCGCTGAAGATCGATGTCGACACCACCGCCGGTCAGGTGGTGCTGCATGGCAACGCACCCACCGACCTGGCGCGCTCCCGCGCTGCCTCTCTGGCAGGCAGCGTGGGTGGTGTGCTCAACGTCGATAACAGGTTGCAGGTGCAGGCTGGACGCTGACCCCGCCACGCGCCATAGCACACCGGTCCCGCGCCATGCACCGCGTCCGTACCTTCATCGTCGAAGACAGTCCGATCATCCTGGTGAACCTGGTGGCCATGCTCGAAGAGATGGCGCCAGTGCAGGTGGTGGGCTCCGCCGCCGACGAGCAGACTGCCAACCGCCGGCTGGAAGACCTGTCCGACCCGGTGGATCTGATCATCATCGACATCTTTCTGAAGGCAGGGTCGGGCATCGGTGTGCTGCGCTGCGTCGAGCGTGCGGGCTTGTCCGCACGGCGGGTGGTGCTCACCAATGACGCATCACCGGATCTGGGGGCGCGTTGTCTCGGGCTGGGCGCGCACCGGGTGTTCGACAAATCGACCGACCTGGACGAACTGGTGCGCTACTGCACCGGCCTGGCCGATGCGACCGGCCCTGGGGCTGCCGCCGGGCCGCCGCACTGACCCGGCGCTGCCAATGACTGTGCCAATGACTGTGCCGATGATCTGCCAGTGCTGCGCCCGCTTTCCAGCCCCCACTTTGATGCCGCCCTTGCTGCGACCCATGAAGCTGCTATCCGTGCTGACACCGACAGCGCCGCAGCAGCAGCAATGATTTCCCACCTGCCCCAACCCACAGAAAGAGCAACCTCGTGAACATTCAACCGCAAAATCAAGACCGGCTCCAGCCGCTGGCTGAAGTGCTGGCCGACAAGCGCGTGGCCATGCTCACGGTGCATGAGCCGACCAACGGCCTGGCCAGCCGGCCCATGTCGGCCATCGAGATGGACGAGACCGGCGCGATCTGGTTCATCACCGCGCGTGACAGCCTGCCGCAGCCAGCGTCGGGCGAAGCGCTGTCGGTCAATCTGGCCTTTGTCGAACCCGGCGACGGCGACTATGTGTCGATTGCCGGCGTGGCCGACCTGGTGGACGACGCCGGCCGCAAGCAGGCGCTGTGGACGCTGGCGGCCCGGCCCTGGTTCACCGGCCCGGACGACCCCCGCCTGACGCTCTTGAAGGTGACGCCGCGCCATGTGGAAATCTGGGACAGCCCCGACAACGCCGCCACCCGGGTGCTGGCGATGGCCGGGTCGGTCGTCGCCGGCAAGCCGATCGGGTTGGGGGGGAAGACCGCGATTGACGTGCCGCCTGTTGCGCCAGCGTCGAACACGCCCACCAATCCACCGAAGTCTCGCGCCTCTTGACGAGCAACGGGGCACGGTCGTTACCTCGTTTGGCGCCACCTTTGGCGCCTTGTTTGTCGCTTCGGCAAGCGGACCCGCGATCCGTTGTTGACGCCGCGGCGGGCAGCCTGCCCACCCGCCTGGCACCGCAATTGCCCGCAGGAAAACGCCGGCATCGCCAGCGTCTTGTGGCACCCCCTTGAAACCACTTTTGACAGGATCCACTGCAATGAAGAATCCAAAGCCTTTCCGCCTCGCCCACGCTGCTGCCCTGAGCCTGCTGCTGGCGGCTGCCTTGCCGGCCCATGCGCAAAGCAGCGGCAGCGGCATGCGCGCCAGCGCCAGCGCCAGCAACCATGGCTACTCGATCCTGCCCTATACCCGCAGCGGCTACGTCGGCATCAACCTGGGCAAGCCCGAGTGGAGCCAGGGCTGCGTGACCGGCTTTGGCTGCGGCGACGCCGATGTGGTGGGTTCGATTTACACCGGCGGCCTGATCAACGACGTGATCGGGGCAGAGCTGGGTTACATCAATGCCGGCCCGGCAGACCGCAACGGCGGCCGAACCCGCGCGCAGGGCGTGAACCTGAGCCTGGTGGCGCGCGTGCCGGTCGGCGGCTTCAACGCCTATGCCAAGTTGGGTGCGCTGTACGGCCAAACCCGGGTGTCGGCAGCCTTTGCATCGGGCGTGGCCACCGGCCGCGAGACCGGCTGGGGCGCCAGCTATGCGCTGGGCGCGGGCTACGACTTCACGCCGCAGATGGGGGTGGTGCTGGAATGGTCTCGCCATGAATTTCGCTTCCCTGGCGCCGGCGGCAAGCAAGACCTGGACAGCGTGAGCCTGGGCCTGGTGCGCCGGTTCTGACACTGGAGCAGGCACGGCGGCAAGCCGCGCCCACCACCTGCTGACAAGCTGCGCGGGCGGCTACCAAGCCGTCAGAACTGCACGCGGTAGCTGAGCGCCACGCCACGGCGGCGGGGGCGCAAGTGCAGCGCAGCGCCGGCCGACAGCTGCAACCGCAACACACTCTCCGGGCCGTGCGCCGACGCCGACGGCGTGCGGAACTCCAGCCCCAGCGCATGCGGCACCGGCGCAACGCTGCGATCGGCCAGCTCGGCAGGCGATGGCACGCGCTGCGGTTCATAGACCATGGCGGTGCGCGGTGTCAGCGCCAGCCGCAGTTGCGCTTGGGGCAGCGGTGCTGGCGCCGGCCCTGCGGGCTGCGCATCTGGCGCTGCCTGGCAGGCCGCACCCAGGCCCAGTGCCAGGCCAGCCAACCACCACAGCCGGGCTTGTGCCAGGATGCTGCGGCGTGCGGTGCCGAGCCGGGCAGGGCTGCGCGGGGCCGTGCTGCGCGGGGTGGGGCTGGGCAGGGCCGTGCTGCTGTCGCGCGACCTGGCACTGCCCCGCAATCTTGGCGGGCTGGCGGATGGGGGCGTTTGCAGCGGGCAGTGCAACATGGTGGCTCAACCGGCGGCTCTGGGACAGCGGCTCTCTTGCATCGGCGCAGCCAATGCGGCTCTGGTGTCGCAGCGATGGCTGCGCCAGGTACGTTGCAGCAGCGCGCGCGTCGCGAAAGATGGCGACCAGCGTCGGCGCGCGCGGGCACGTCGCCATCGCTGGCGCGTCACCGCCGCTGGCGGCGGCGCAGGCCTGCCAGCGGGCAACCCAGCGCCAGCACGCCAGCCACCAACAGCGGCGCCAGGGACAGCCAGGCGGATTCTGCGGAATCGATGCCCCGGTCGGTCAAGGCGGCGAGCAGCGCGATCATCATCACGGCCAGGTAGTGCAGCATGTTTCAAGCTCCTGCCGGCGTGGAACCGGGTGCTGCAGCAGGGCACGGCGCATGCCCGCTGGCGACACAGTCCGCAAAACGTGCGTTGCCGCGTCCGCTGGCGTCAAGCGGCATTGGCCTACAGCAGATGAAGGCCGCCGCTGTCAGAAGCCGGCCCATCCCGCCGACAGACAAGCCCCACACCGCCTGTGCACCATCAAAGGCCCTGCCAACCTTGGAGACCCTCATGTCCCGTTTGACTGCACCGCACGGCCTGGATCAGGCAGCCACCCGCATGGCAATCAGCATGGCCGACAGCAACACCGCAACCCCGGCCCACCTTGCCACCGACCGACGCAGGCGCAGCACTGCGCTGGCCATCTTGCTGGCCGCCGCCGTGGCGGCCA
>JBBRJU010000052.1:0-8963 GCA_038218895.1 Burkholderiales bacterium | reverse complement strand
CAGCACTTCATCGATGGCATCGCCCGGCACACCAGCGCGCGCCACCGCAGCCTGGATGGCCACCGCGCCCAGTTCCCAGGCGGCGAGGGACGAAAAATCACCCAGCAGGCCGCCGATGGGCGTGCGGGCAGCAGAGACGATGACGATGGATTCAGCCATGGCGGGCTCCGTTGGAAAGGTGTGGTGCGAACAGGGGCGGCGAACAGGAACGGAAAACAGGAGCGGAAAACAGGGTCGGCCAACCGTGCAGACTACATCGTGGCCGATTTGGCGCGGGTGTGGGCAAAGCGCTTGTGCTGCTCATACGGAAAAACATCGTACACATGGCCGGCCTTGATGCGCTCTTTGTGGCTCTGCCAGAAAGCAGCGTCCAGCAGGTCGGCATGGTGCTTCATGAACACCTCGCGCACCGCAGGGTTGCCCAGCAAGAAGGGCTCGAAGGTCTCGGGGAACACGTCTTTCGGGCCGACCGAGTACCAGATCTCGCCCGACATCTCTTCTTCCTCGTTGCGCGCTGCCGGCACGCGGCGGAAGTTGCAGTCGGTGATGTACTCGATCTCGTCATAGTCATAGAACACCACCTTCCCGTGGCGGGTGACGCCGAAGTTCTTCCACAGCATGTCGCCGGGAAAGATGTTGGCCGCCACCAGGTCCTTGATGGCGTTGCCGTACTCCACCACTGCATGCGCCAGCTGCTCGGGCGTGGCGTCTTGCAGGTAGATGTTCAGCGGGATCATGCGCCGCTCGATGTAGACATGCTTGATGACCAGTGAATCCCCGTCGGTCTCGATCTGGCTGGGGCAGAAGTGCTGCAGTTCGGCCAGCAGTTCCTCGCTGACACGGTGGCGCGGAAATGCCACGCTGGCGTACTCCAGCGTGTCGGCCATGCGGCCCACGCGGTCGTGGGTCTTCACCAGCAGGTACTTGCTCTTGATCAGCTCCCGGGTGGTGTCCTTCTGCGGCGGGTAGAAATCCTTGATCACCTTGAACACATAGGGGAAGGACGGCAGGTCGAACACCAGCATCACCATGCCCTTGATGCCCGGGGCGATGCCGAACTTGTCGCTGGAATGGCGCAGGTGGTAGAGAAAATCACGGTAGAAATTGTTCTTGCCCTGCTTCTGCAGGCCCAGCGCCGAATAGATCTCGTTGCGCGGCTTGCGCGGCATCAGGCTGCGCAGAAACTGCACATAGGCGCTGGGGATCTCCATGTCCACCATGAAGTAGGCGCGCGCAAAGCTGAACAGCATCAGCAGGTCGTCTTCGGCGAACAGGGCCGCGTCGATGTAAAGCAAGCCAGCATCGCTATGCAGCACCGGCAACGCAAACGGCGTCTCGGCAAAGCCGTTGACGATCTTGCCGATGATGTAGCCGCCCTTGTTGCGAAAGAACATCGAACTGAGCACCTGGATCTGGAAGTTGGCGCGCAGCCGAACGCCGTCGCCCACATGCTGGTCCAGCGCGGCCATCACCGCATCGATGTCGCGGCCCAGGTCGGCAAACGGCCGCTGCAACTGAAAGTTATCGACGATGCGCAGCAGGGTCTCGCGCAGCCCCTCCGAGCCAAAGCCCGGGCGGCTGGGGTAGTTGGCCCGGTAAGTAGGCAATGAGGCGGGCTCGTCGTTCTCGATGTACTCGGTGCTGACGGCCGGCCGCACGAACAGGAAATCATTGCGAAAGTAGCTGTGGTGCAGGATCTTGGTGGTGACCGAGTTGAAGAAGGTTTCGGCGAGTTCAGGCTGCCGGTGGTTCACCAGCAGGCCGATGTAGTGCAGCTTGACTTGCTGCCAGGTGTCGTCCTCCAGACTTGCGGCGTTGAACTCGCGCTGCAGCCGTTCCACCGCTTCTTCGACCCGCTTGTCATAGAACTCGATGCGCTCGCGCTGGGCGAACTGCTGGCCGTGCCAGTCGGCCAGCTCGAAGCGGCGCTTGGCGGCCCGGTTGGTCTCGCTGAACAGGCGGTAGTGGCGGTTGAAGCCGTCGAGCATGGCCTGGGCGATTGCGTAGGCGCGGGTGTCGTTGAGGCGGTGCGGGAACATTGGTGCTGTCCTGGGCGCTGGTTGGCGGTGCGGTCAGTGCTTGCTGTCAGTGCATGCGTCAGCGATCACTGTGCGCGGTCCCTGTCAGTGGTCGCTGAAAGCACCGACCCGCGTCAGCGGCGCAGGCAGGGCGGTCAGCACGGCATGCTGCTGGCGGTAGCGCCGTTTGACCAGGGCCAGCGCGGTGTCATAGGCGGGGCCCACCTGATCGGGCGAGGTGGCGGTGATCTTCAGGTCTTCGAGCAGGCCGTTGTGCAGTCCGTACACCCAACCATGCACCACCACGCTCTGCCCACGCACCCAGGCGTCGCACACCACCGTCGTGCGGCAGACATTGCGCGCCTGCTCCAGCACGTTCAGCTCCACCAGCGCATTCACCTGCAGGCTGTCGTGCAGGCCGGCCAGGAAGCGCGCATGGGTGTCGCGAACATCCTGCACATGGCGCAGCCAGTTGTCGACCAGGCCGGCGCGGGTGTTGCGCATGGCCGCACGCACACCGCCGCAGTTGCTGTGGCCCACCACGATGATGTGGCTGACCTGCAGTGCGTCCACCGCGTACTGGATGACCGACAGCGCGTTCAGGTCCGAATGCACCAGCAGGTTGGCCACGTTGCGGTGCACGAACAATTCGCCAGGCAGCAGGCCCACCAGGTCGTTGGCCGGCACGCGGCTGTCAGCGCAGCCGATCCACAGATACTGCGGGTTCTGCTGGTTCAGCAACCGGGTGAAGAAGCCCGGCTCGCGCAGCTCGGTGGTGGCGGCCCAGTCGCGGTTCTTCTGGAAGAGTTCCTGCAGTTCGATGCTCATGGGCGGCGACCCCTCCAGCCTGGGAAATGTTGTACTGCACAGCGCAAGCAGCGGGCATGCCGGCCCTGGTGCATGCCGTCAGATGGTCGTGTCACAAGGTCGCGTCACATGGTTTCGGCGAACAGCTCGCGGCCGATCAGCATGCGGCGGATCTCGCTGGTGCCCGCGCCGATCTCGTAGAGCTTGGCATCGCGCCACAGCCGGCCCAGCGGATAGTCGTTGATGTAGCCGTTGCCGCCGAAGATCTGCACGCCCTCGCCGGCCATCCAGGTGGCCTTCTCGGCGCACCACAGGATGACGCTGGCGCAATCCTTGCGCACCTGGCGCACATGCTCGGCGCCGAGCTTGTCGAGGTTCTTGCCGACGGTGTAGCAGAAGGCCCGGCCCGCCTGCAGCACGGTGTACATGTCGGCCACCTTGCCCTGGATCAGCTGGAACTCGCCGATGCTCTGGCCGAACTGCTTGCGGTCGTGGATGTAGGGCACCACGTTGTCCATCACGCTCTGCATGATGCCGATGGGGCCGGCGGCCAGCACTGCACGCTCGTAGTCGAGCCCGCTCATCAGCACCCGCGCGCCGCCGCCCACCTGGCCCAGCACGTTCTGCGCCGGTACTTCCACGTCTTGGAACACCAGCTCACCGGTGTGGCTGCCGCGCATGCCCAGCTTGTCGAGCTTCTGCGCACAGCTGAAGCCCTGCATCGTCTTCTCGACGATGAAGGCGGTGATCGCGCGGGCGCCGCCACCGGCCGCACGGCCACCCGCAGGCCGCTGCGCCCCCCCGGCGGGCAGCGCAGCGTGGTGGCTGTCGGTGTCCGACTCGGTCTTGGCATAGACCACCAGGGTGTCGGCATCAGGGCCGTTGGTGATCCAGAACTTGCTGCCGTTGAGCAGGTAGTAGCCGCCCTTGTCCTGGGCGCGCAGCTGCATGCTGATCACGTCCGAGCCGGCGCCGGACTCGCTCATGGCCAGCGCGCCGACATGCTCGCCGCTGACCAGCTTGGGCAGGTACTTCGCCTTCTGCGCCTCGGTGCCGTTGCGCTTGAGCTGGTTCACGCACAAGTTGCTGTGCGCGCCATAGCTCAAGCCCACGCTGGCGCTGGCACGGCTGATCTCCTCCATCGCCACCATGTGGGCCAGGTAGCCCATGTTGGCGCCGCCGTACTGCTCGGGCACGGTGATGCCCAGCACGCCCAGCTCGCCCATCTTGCGCCACAGATCGGCCGGGAAGCGGTCGCTGCGGTCGATCTCGGCGGCGCGCGGGGCAATCTCGGCGGCGGCAAAGGCCTGCACTGCGTCACGCAGCGCGTCGATGTCTTCACCGAGCTGGAAGTCGAGGCCGGGCAATTGGTGCATGGGTGTCTCTCCTGGTGGGCGTTGCTGAGCATGCCACGCAGCAGCAGGCGCTGCGGCGGTTGGTCAAAGTTGACGTCGGGGCATGGCGGCGCCGGCTGTCGACCCGGTTGCGGCCGGCGCGCTCGGGCTGCAGCAGGCCCATGTCTTCATCAAGCCGGATCGCACGCGGGGCGACGTCGCATGCATGCGCCAGCGTGGTGATCGAAAAGGTCTTGCCGCAGCGCGGTGTGGTGTCGGTCCTGGGGACGGTCTTTTTTCGGTCTTCGCAGCAGTCATGGCGCAGGCGGGTTGACGTGCTCGTCAATGTAGCCCATGGCCCGCGACCGCCAAGGAAAACGGCGGTGGGTTGTTGAAGCCCCACCGCCGTTGCACTGCTGGCTTGCTGGCCGCCCACCTGGGTGGGCGCCGCGCCGTTTTCTCCCTGCATGGCCGTGAAGACAACAGCAGCTGGCAGTGTGACCGGCGACCGCTGTCGCACACCTCCCCCAAGGGGTGGAGATCCCGGCCAGTGGCGGTCAATCCAGGGACGGCAGCACTTCGCTGCGCAGCGCGCAGCGGCTGCGCTCGAAATCAGGCAGCACCGAGCGCACCACGTCCCAGAAGGCCGGGCTGTGGTTCATCTCGCGCAGATGGGCCAGCTCATGGGTGACGACATAGTCGATCACCGGCAGCCCGAAGTGGATCAAGCGCCAGTTCAGCCGCACCGAGCCATCGGCACTGGCGCTGCCCCAGCGGGTGGCGGCCGAGCTGAGCGACAAGCGCCGCACCCGCACGCCCAGTTGCGGCGCGAAATGGGCGCAGCGCTCTTCGAACACCCGCCGGGCCTGGCGCTGCAGCCAGGTCTGCACCAGTTCGCGAATCTGGTCCTGGCTGGCCGTCTGTGGCAGGCCCAGGTGCAGGGTGCGCCGCGGCACGCCGGGCAGGGCTGCGGCGTCGCCTTGGAGCTGGGCGCCGGTGGTGCGCGCATCCAGCAGCACGATCACCGTTTCGCCCAGAAAGGGCAGGCTGCTGCCGTCTTGCCACACCACCTTGGCAGCCTGCAGGCGGCGCGCGCGTTCCTGTTGCTCGTGCAGCTTGCGCAGAATCCAGCCGGCCTTGGCCTGCAGCGCCTGCTCCACCTCGGCCATCACCACCCAGCGCGGCGCGCTGACGCTCAGGCCGTCAGTGCCGACCACAAACCCGATGCTGCGCCGGCGCGCACGGCGGAATTCATAGCCCACCTGGTGGCCGGCCAGCGCGATGCTGCGTGCAGCGCGTGGGTGCTGGAAGTGGGGCACCGGCGGCAGTGGTAGCGCTGTCGGCACATTCGGCACATTCGGCCCGGACGGGGCCGGCTCGCGCAGCCGCAGCCGCAATTGCGGCACAGGCACCACGGCCGGCGGCTGGTCGAACAGCGACAGCTGCCGGGCCTCGTCATGTCGACCGGGTTTGCACATGTGCCGCAATTCTAAGAAGCCGCTGCCGCCCCTGGCATCGGCGCTGGCAATGGCGGATAGGCGTCGGGGTCAAGGCGGCGCATCTCGGCCTCGATCCAGGCCTCCACCTCGCGCATCAGCTCTTCGGGGCGGCGGCCGGCCACCGGGATCGGCCGGCCGATCGACACCTCGATCAGCCCGGGCCGCAGCAGCCAGCTCTTGCGCGGCCAGCAACGCGCCGAGGTGACGGCGATCGGCACGATGGGCGTGCCGGCGCTGATGGCCAGGCGCGACGCGCCCGACTTGTACTCACCCTTCTGGCCGCGCACACCGCGGGTGCCTTCCGGGAACATGATCACCCAGTTGCCCTGCGCCATCAGCCGCTTGCCCTGGGCCAGCACCTTGGCCCAGGCTTCGGTGCGGCGGCTGCGGTCGATGTGGATCATGTCCATGCGGCCGATGGCCCAGCCGAAGAACGGGATCCACAGCAGCTCGCGCTTGAACACATAGGCCAGCGGGTGCGGCATGATCGCCGGAAAGGCGAAGGTCTCCCAGGTGCTCTGGTGCTTGGGCGCCAGCAACACCGCAGCGGTGCTGTCGGCGGCGGTGGGCAGGTGCTCCAGGCCCTGCACCCGGTAACGCACACCGCAGATCACCTTGGCGCCCCAGATGCTGGCCTTCAGCCAGCCAGCGCACACCCAGTACATCGGCCCACCGCGCACGAAGATGGAGACCACCACCGCCAGCAGGGCCCAGGGGACCAGCGTGACCAGCAGGTACAGGATGTAGAGCGCGCTGCGCAAGTAGATCATCGGGACACCGGCTTTCAGGGCGTGGCCGCGCTGCGGCCCAGCAGATGGTCGGCAAACGCCGCCAGGTCATCGTGCACACGGGTGCCGGGCACCTGGTCAGCCAGCGCCTGCACCGCGTCGGCGTCCAGCCCGGCAGCACGGCCGCTGCGCACCAGGTGTGGCTCGCAGCCGGCGGCGGCGGCGGCCTGCAGGTCACGCAGGGTGTCGCCCACCATCGGCACCAGCTTCAGGTCGATGCCGTAGCGCTTGCCGATGTCACGCAGCAGGCCGGGCTGGGGCTTGCGGCAGTCGCAGCCGTCCTCGGGTGTGTGCGGGCAGAAAAACACCGCATCGATGCGCCCGCCCACGGCCATCAGGCTCTTGAGCATGTGGGCATGCACCGCATTGACCGAGGCCATGTCGATCATGCCGCGGCCGATGCCCGACTGGTTGGTGGCCACCACCGCATGCCAGCCGGCATGGTTCAGCCGTGCCACTGCTTCCAGCGCGCCGGGGATGGCAAACCACTCTTCCGGCGCCTTGACATGGTCGTCGCGAAAGTCGTTCAAGATGCCGTCGCGGCCCAGGATGACCAGTTTGACGAGGTGCTGTGTGGAGCGTGGCAACGGTGTTCTCAGCAGTTCGGGCGGTTGAACGGGCAGGCAGTGAGCCGGTCAAGCGGCCAGGCGGGCCAGATCGGCCACCCGGTTCATCGAAGCATGCAGCGTGCCCAGCAAGGCCAGCCGGTTGGCGCGCAGTGCCGGGTCGTCGGCATGGACCATCACGCTGTCGAAAAAGGCGTCCACCGGCGCCTTCAGGCCGGCCAGCACCTGCAGCGAACCGGCCAGGTCACCCACCTCGAACAGCCGGTCGGCCTGCGGCGCCAACCTGGCCAGTGCGGCATGCAGGGCGGCTTCGGCCGGCTCGGCCAGCAGCGCGGCATGCACCGCTGCGGCAGCACCGCCGTCGCTCTTCTTCAGGATGTTGCCCACCCGCTTGTTGGCTGCGGCCAGCGGCGCGGCCTCGGGCAGCGCGGCAAAGGCCCGCACCGCCGCCAGCCGCTTCGGGATGCTGCCCCAGGGCGACGGGCGCAGCGCCAACACTGCGTCCACCTCCTGGGCGCTGTAGCCCTGCTCGCGCAGCAGGCCCACCAGGCGCTCGTCTGCGAAGTGCAGCAGGTCGGCATGGGCGCTGGCGTGGGTCAGCGTGCCATCGTCGAAGGCGCCAAAGCCGGCGTCCAGCAACGCCGGCAACGCCAGCGGCAGGTTCTTCTCGACCAGGATGCGGATGATGCCGAGCGCATGGCGGCGCAGCGCGAATGGGTCCCGGTCGCCGGTGGGCAGCTGGCCGATGCCGAACAGGCCGCACAGCGTCTCCAGCTTGTCGGCCAGCGCCAGCACGGTGCCGGTGTGGTTGCGCGGCAGCGCATCGCCGGCGAAGCGGGGCTTGTAGTGGTCTTCGATCGCAATCGCCACGCCGTCGCGCAGACCTTCATGGCGGGCGTAGTAGCCGCCCATGGTGCCCTGCAACTCGGGGAACTCGCCGACCATGTCGGTCAGCAGGTCGGTCTTGGCCAGGCGTGCGGCCTGCTGCACCTTGCTGTCGAGCACTGCAAATCCATCCTGCGCCTCCACCGTGTAGGGCAAGGTGGCCAGGCGCAGCTGGTTGACGATGGCATGCGCGATGGCCCGCACCCGCTCTGCGCGCGCGCCCTGGCTGCCCAGCTTGCCGTGGTAGACCACCTTGTCCAGCCCCACCACGCGCGATTCCAGCGTCTTCTTGCGGTCCTGGTCGAAGAAGAACTTGGCGTCGGCCAGGCGCGGGCGCACCACCCGCTCGTTGCCGCCCACCACCGCGCTGGCGTCGGCCGGCGTGATGTTGCTGACCACCAGGAACTGGTGCGTCAGCTTGGCCGCGCTGTCGAGCAGCGGAAAGTACTTCTGGTTGGCCTTCATCGTCAGGATCAGGCACTCGGCCGGCACCGCCAGGAATTCGGGTTCGAACCGGCACAGCAGCACATTGGGCCGCTCGACCAGCGCCGTCACCTCATCGAGCAGCGCGTCGTCGTCGATCGGTTTCAACCCCGCACCCGCCGTCGCAGCCACCGCCGCCAGCTGGCGGGCGATCTCGGCGCGGCGGTCGGCAAAGCCGGCGATCACCGCGCCCTGGCTGGCCAGGGTGGCGGCGTAGCTGTCGGCATCGGCCAGCAGCACCGGGTTGGCGGCGGCCTCGAAGCGGTGGCCCTGCGTGCTGCGGCCGGCCCGCAGGCCGAGCGCACTGACGGGCACCACATCGGTGCCGTGCAGCGCCACCAGGCCATGGGCCGGTCGCACGAAGTGCACCGTCGTCCAGCCCGGCTGCAGGTCGGCCGCAGTGGCGCCGGCTTCCAGCTGGTAGCTCATCAGCTTGGGGATGGGCAGCTTGGCCAGGGCCTCGGCCAGGGCCTTCTGCAGGCCGTCGGCCAGCGTGGCACCGGCCACCGTGCTGTCGAGAAACAGGGCCTCGGCCTTGCCGTCAGGCGCACGTTTGAGCTGCGGCACGGCTGCGGCATCGGCA
>JBBRJU010000051.1:0-8964 GCA_038218895.1 Burkholderiales bacterium | reverse complement strand
CCCAGCAACCAGCAACCAGCACCCAACAACCAGCAGCAAGCAACCGCAGCTCAAACCCCACACCGCCCGCCACAATCTCGGCATGCCCCTCTCTGTACAAGCCAAGGCCCAGGCCAGATTGCTCGACACCCAGGCACGGCTGATGGTGGTCGAGACCGACCAAGAAGACCGCTGGGTCGCACTGCACGGCAGCCTGAAGCAGCACAGCCCATCGGCCAAGCCGGCTTGGCCAGCCCAGCATGCGGTGGCTGCCGATTGAGCGCCGCTGCCACGCCCGGGCGCACGGCCGCGCTGACCAGCCTGGCGCTGCTGGCGTTTGCCGGCAATTCACTGCTGTGCCGGCTGGCGCTGAAGCAGACGGCCATCGACCCCGCCAGCTTCACCAGCGTGCGCCTGGGCTCGGGCGCGCTGGTGCTCGCCCTGCTGGTGGCCTGGCGCGGGCGCGCACGCGGGCGCAGCGCGGCCGGCAGTGCCGCGCCCTGGGCGGCAGGCGATTGGACGGCGGCGCTGGCGCTGTTTGTCTATGCCGCCGGCTTCTCGTTCGCCTATGTGAGCCTGAGCGCCGCCACCGGCGCGCTGCTGCTGTTCGGCGTGGTGCAGACCACGATGATCGGCTGGGGCCTGTGGCGCGGTGAACGGCTGCGTCCGCTGCAATGGGCCGGCCTGGCCGCCGCCAGTGCCGGCCTGGTGTGGCTGCTGCTGCCGGGGCTGGCCACGCCGTCGTGGTCGGCAGGCCTGCTGATGGGCAGCGCCGGCATCGCCTGGGCGGTGTACACGCTGCGCGGCCGCACCGCCGGTGGCGACCCGACGGCGGTGACGGCCGGCAACTTCCTGCGGGCCACGCCGCTGGCGCTGGGGGTCAGTCTGCTGATGGCGGCGCAGGCACGCTGGGACATACCCGGCCTGCTGCTGGCGCTGGCCTCGGGCGCGCTGGCCTCGGGCGCGGGCTATGCCATCTGGTACACCGCGCTGCGCGGGCTCACTGCCACGCGGGCGGCCATCCTGCAGCTCAGCGTGCCGGCGCTGGCCACCGCCGGTGGTGTGCTGCTGCTGGGCGAGCCGCTCACGCCCCACCTGCTGGGGGCGTCGCTGGCGGTGCTGGGCGGTGTGCTGCTGGTGATCATGGCGCGGGCGCCGACACCAGTACGGGTACCGGCGCAAACAGCACCGCCGCCACGGCCACCGGGTCGTTGAGCGCCCGCACCTGGTCGAACGCGGCCTGGGCCTCGGGGTAACGCCGGCGCAGCAGATTCAACCACTGCTTCATGCGCCCGGCACGGTGGCGTGCTTCGGCCTGCAAGGCAATCAGCGCCCAGAAGCGGGCCAGCCCCGGCTGCAAATCGGCCCAGGACACCGGGTGCGGGGCGGCACCATCCGCACCCCCGCCGGCACCCCTGTCGGCACCACCATCGGCACCCGCGTCGGCGGCGCGCAAGGCCCAGGCCAGGCCAGGGTCGGCCACCTGGCCGCGGCCCAGCATCAGGCCCTGGCAGCCTGATTCGGCGCGGGCGCGCAAGGCGTCGGCCACCGTCCAGATCTCGCCGTTGGCGATCACCGGGATGGGCACGGCCGCCTGGATGTCGGCCACCCGGTGCCAGAACGCCGGCGGCCGGTAGCCCTGCAGCTTGGTGCGGGCATGCACCACCAGCTCACATGCACCGCCAGCGGCCAGGGCCTGGGCGGCTTCCACTCGGGCGCCATCGTCCTGGTGGCCCTGGCGCATCTGGGCCGACACCGGCTGGTGTGCCGGCACTGCGCGCCGCACCGCCGCCACGATGGCGTGCAGCAGCGCGGGCTCGTCGAGCAGCACTGCACCACCGCGGTGGCGGTTCACCGTCTTGGCCGGGCAGCCGAAGTTCAGGTCGATGCCCTCGGCACCCAGTTCGGCCAGGCGGGCGGCGTTGTCGGCCAGGCAGGCCGGGTCGCTGCCCAGCAGCTGGGCGCGCACCGGCGTGCCGGCACGGGTGCGGCTGCCGTTGGCCAGCTCGGGCATCACCCGGAAGAAGGCGCGCACGGGCAGCAGCTGGCCGGTGATGCGGATGAACTCGGTGACGCAGCGGTCGATGCCACCCACGGCAGTCAGCACCTCGCGCAGCGGGTGGTCGAGCAGGCCCTCCATGGGCGCAAGCAGGATGGTCATCGGCGGCGCAGTGTAGGCAGCAAGCCCCGGACAGCCAAGAAATCCCTCAAGTTGCAGCCCCGGCAGGCCGAAGTGGGCAGACAGGACGCGATTGCGATCGTGCAAATCGGCGCCACCACGCATGATGGAGACATTCAGCAATGCCAGCAGCCACCAGCACACAACCGCACCCGGCGGCGTTTCAACGGCACGATGACCAGGCGAACGGCGGCGGCTTCTTCAGCCACCACGGCCTCTGGGCGCCCGGTGTGCGCCTGTTCCGCAATCTGCGCTTTGTCTCCAAGGCCTTGATCATCTCGCTGGCCTTCATGCTGCCGATGCTGGCCCTGCTGGCCTGGCTGCTGAGCAAGCAAGCCGACGAGGCCATGCAGACCCGCATGGACGCGACGCGCCAGCTCGTCGAAGTGGTCAGTGGTGTCGTCGCCGCCGCGCAGGCCGGCGAGGCCGCCGGCACGATGAACCGCGCGCAGGCGCAGCAGCTGGCCCTGCGCCAGATCGAGACGCTGCGCTACAGCGGCAACGAGTATTTCTGGGTCAACGACATGCAGCCGCGCATGGTGATGCACCCGTTCAAGCCCGAGCTGAACGGCAAGGAACTGGGCGCGCTGAAAGACCCGAACGGCCTCGCCCTCTTCAGCGAAATGGCGGCCTTGGTGCGCAAGGACGGCAAGGGCTTCGTGGCCTACCAGTGGCCCAAGCCGGGCAGCGACCAGCCGGTGGGCAAGATCTCCTTCGTCCAGGGCTTCGCGCCCTGGGGCTGGATCATCGGTTCGGGCGTCTACACCGACGACCTGCGCCATGCCACCCTGAACCGCCTGGCCTGGACGGGCGGTGTCTTCGCACTGGCCCTTGGCGTGGCGGGCTATCTCTTCTTGAGCTTCTACCGCGTGATGGACGGCGGCCTGAAGGAAACCCGGCGCCACCTGCGCGCCATGACCGACGGCGACCTGACCACCTCGCCCCATCCCTGGGGCGACGACGAGGCGGCGCAGCTGATGTTCGAGCTGCGCGCCATGCAGGAGTCCCTGCGCAAGATCGTGGTCAATGTGCGCGGGGCGTCGGAGTCCATCGTTCACGCCAGCAGCGAGATCGCATCGGCCTCGATGGACCTGTCGAACCGCGCCGGGCAGACGGCGGCCAATCTGGAGCAGAGCGCCTCGTCGATGGAAGAGATCTCGTCGACGGTCAAGAACACCGCCGACAACGTGCACCAGGCGGCGGCCGTGGCGGCCGCCAACGCACAGGCAGCGGCGCGCGGCGGCACCGTCATCGCCGAGGTGGTGCGCACGATGGACGGAATCAATGCATCGTCCAAGCGCATCGGCGACATCATCGGCGTGATCGACGGCATCGCTTTCCAGACCAATATCCTGGCGCTGAACGCCGCAGTGGAGGCCGCGCGGGCGGGCGAACAGGGCCGCGGTTTCGCCGTGGTCGCAACCGAGGTGCGCAGCCTGGCCCAGCGCAGCGCGCAGGCGGCGCGCGAGATCAAGGCGCTGATCGCCACCAGTGTCGACAAGGTGGAGTCAGGCTCGCAGGTCGTGCGTGGCGCCGGTGCCACGATGCAGGAGCTGGTGGGCAACGCCAGCCGCATGAACGACCTGCTGGCGCAGATCTCCACCGCCGCCTCCGAGCAGAGCAACGGCGTGTCCCAGGTGGGCACGGCCGTCAGCGAGCTCGACCGCATGACACACCAGAACGCGGCGCTGGTGGAAGAGACGGCGGCGGCGGCTGCCGCGCTGAAGGACCAGGCCATCGGCCTGGCCCACGAGGTCGGCCGCTTCAAGCTGCCGGCCACGCACTGACGCTGCGGGGCGCCCGTCGAGGCCGACACCGGCAGCGGCGACAATGCACCCATGAAAACCCCCTCCCGGCTGCAGCCGTTGCTCGACGAAGGCCTGATCGACAGCGTGCAGCGCCAGCTGATGAGCGGCAAGGAGGCGATGGTGTTCGTGGTGCAGAGCGCCGGCGAGACGGTCTGCGCCAAGGTCTACAAGGAGGCCAACAACCGCAGCTTCCGCCAGGCGGTGGATTACACCGAGAACCGCAAGACCAAGAACAGCCGCCAGGCGCGTGCCATGGCCAAGGGCACCAAGTTCGGCCGCCAGGCGATGGAAGCCGCCTGGCAGAGCGCCGAAGTGGACGCGCTCTACCGCCTGGCAGCCGCTGGCGTGCGGGTGCCGCGGCCGATCAACTTCCATGAAGGCGTGCTGCTGATGGAGCTGGTGTGCGACGCCGCCGGCGACGCTGCGCCACGGCTCAACGACATGGCCTTCACGCCCGAGCAAGCCCGCGCCCACCATGCCACGCTGATCCGCGAGGTGGTGCGCATGCTGGCCGCCGGCGTGGTGCATGGCGACCTGAGCGAGTTCAACATCCTGGTGGGTGCCGACGGCCCGGTGATCATCGACCTGCCGCAGGCGGTGGACGCCGCCGGCAACAACCACGCCGCAGCCATGCTGGAGCGCGATGTGGCCAACCTGCGCCACTACTTCGGCCGCTTTGCGCCCGAACTGCTGGCCACCGACTACGGGCGCGAGATCTGGGCCCTGTATGAAAAAGGCCTGCTCACACCCGACAGCCTGCTGACCGGCCACTTCAAGCAGACCCTGAAACCGGTGAACCTGGGCGACGTGCTGGCCGTCATCGACGATGCCAAGGACGAAGAAGCCGCCCGCCAACTGAGGATGCAGACCCCGCGATGAGCCCCGACGAGCAAGCCCGCGTGTCCGCCCACGCCATTGCCGAAACCCGTGCCTGGGTCGACCGGGCGGTGATCGGCCTGAACCTGTGCCCGTTTGCCAAGGCACCCCAGGTCAAGGGCCTGGTGCGCTATGTGGTGAGCACCGCCGACGACCCGGCCGCGTTGCTGGCCGACCTGATCACCGAGCTGGAACGCCTGGCCGAAAGCCGGGCCGACACGCTGGAGACCACGCTGCTGGTCCACCCCCGGGTGCTGACCGACTTTGCCGACTACAACGACTTCATCGCGGTGGCCGAAGACACGGTGGCCGAACTCGACCTGGAAGGGGTGCTGCAGGTGGCCAGCTTCCACCCGCACTACCAGTTCGAAGGCACCATGCCCGATGACATCACCAACGCCACCAACCGGTCGCCCTACCCCACGCTGCACCTGATCCGCGAAGACAGCATTGACCAGGCGGTGGCGGTCTTCCCCGAGGCCGATGCGATTTACGAGGTGAACATGGCCACGATGGAAACACTGGGACCGGCGGGCTGGGCGGCACTGCAGCAGCAGTGCCGCGATGATGCAGGCCCAAACCCGACCCCGGAGAAGCCCGCATGACCGACGACCCGCGCTGCTGTGGCAGTGGCACCTGCATCATCGACGCCGACGGCCGGTGCTGGTGTGGCCAGCAATGGGATGGCCAGAAGATGTGCCACCCGGCGTTGAAGCCGTTCACGCCGGCCCCGGCCGCCACCGTTGCGCCTGCCGCCGCAACCGATGCGCTGCCGACCAGGCCGGCAGCCTGAGCGGCTGCGCGTCAGCGCGACAGGTGCGGCGCGAACAGCGCCGCCAGATCCACCCGCGCGCGCAGCCGGGTGCACAGCAGGAAGGTGCCGATGAACTTGCGCTGCAGCAGCAACAGGTCGGGCGGCGGCGTGCGCGAAAAGCCCTGGTCGAAAAACTGGGCCTGGCCCTGCGCAAACATGCGCGCGAACAGGTCGGACGCGCCGAAGTCGTAGACCCCGGTGTGGCGCAGTGGCTCGCCTGCGGCCATCAGCATCTGCAGCACGCCCGCTGCCTGGGCGGGCGGGTCGCTGTCGCCGATGAAGCCCAGCGCCGTGGATGCCGTGCGCACCTGCGCTGCGTCGCCATCGCGCAGCGCGCGGCCCAGGTCGCGCAGCTGCTGCACCCGGTGCGGCGCGATGGCCTCGGCGGCACCGAAGTCCAGCAGCGCGATGCGGCCGGTGCTGCTGTCGAACAGGTAATTGCCGAAATTGGGGTCGGTTTGCACCAGCTGCATGCCAAACAGCTCTTGCGCGGCCAGGCGGGTCAGCGCCGCCGCCACTGCGTCACGCTGCGCCGGCGTGCCGCTTGCGGCCAGTTTGTCGACCGCCATGCCGGGGGCGAAATCAGTGGCCAGGATCTGGTCGGTGCTGTGGTCGGCATGCACGGCCGGCACCACCAGCACCGGGTCGTCGCCCAGGGCCTGGCGGTAGGCGGTGGTGGCGGCCGCCTCGGCACGGTAGTCGGTCTCGCGCAGCAGTTGCTGGTGCACCCGGTGCAGCATCTCGGTCAGGTCCAGCCCGGCGGGCAACAGGCCAGGGGTGCGCGCCAGCAGGGCCAGGTTGGCCACGTCGCTGTGGATGCTCTGGCGCACGCCGGGGTGCTGGATCTTCAGCGCCAGCACCCGGCCGTCGTGTGTCTCGGCACGGTGCACCTGGCCGATCGAGGCCGAGGCGATGGGCTGGAAGCTGAAGCGCCGGAAGCGCTGGTGCCAGTCCGGGCCGTAGTCGGCGCTGAGCACCGCATCCAGCTGGGTGGCGGGCATGGTGTGGGCCTGGTCCCGCAGGCCGGCCAGCAGCGCCGCAAAGGCCGGCGGCAGCACGCCCTCGCCGTCCATCGAGAGCAGCTGGCCCAGCTTCATCACCGCGCCGCGCATCTGCGACAGACGCTCGGCCAGGCGGCGCGCGTTGGCGGGGGTGAAGACGATGTCCGACAGCGCCGGCCGCTCGCCCCGGGCCAGGCGCGACAAGCCCTCGGCCGCAGCACCGGCGGCCAATTCGCCCACCGCACGCCCCAGGTGCAGCATGCGGGTGCCGCGGCCCTGCGGCACGGCGGCGGCGCGCAACATGGCGCCAGCAGCGGTGCGCAGGTCGGGTGCGGCGGCTGCGGTGGTCGAACCTGCGGCGGCGGCGGTCGATCCTGCGGCGGCGGCTGCAGCCGGCAGCGGGTAGGCGGAGCTTGGGGCGTTTGCGGAGCTTGCGGGGACGGGATGCTCGGAAACCGGGAGCGGGGCGATGGGCAGCATGCGCCGATCATCGCCGGATTGCCGAGCAGCCCGCGGCAGCGGCGCTCAAAGCCAGTCCGGCGGCTGGCGTTCGGCGTCCGGCGGCTGGCGTTAGGCGGCTGGCATGCAGCGGCTGGCGTGCGGTGGCTGTAGCCAGTTGATGCAAGACCCGGCCTGCCGACCGGCCTACGCTGCGCTGTCTTGCCCATCCCAAGAATCCAGGAACCCGCATGGACTTCGAGCACAGCGCGCGCGCCCGCACCCTGTTGGCGCAAGTGGAAGGCTTCATGGCCGAGCGGGTGCTGCCGGCCGAGGCGCAATACCACCAGCAGGCCCGGGCCCAGGCCACGCCCGCCACACCGGCCATCGTGCAGCAGCTCAAGGCCGAGGCGCAGGCGCTGGGCCTGTGGAACCTGTTCCTGCCCGGCCACCATGGCGCGGGTCTGCGCAACCTGGACTACGCGCCGCTGGCCGAGGCCATGGGCCGGGTGCTTTGGGCCAGCGAGGTGTTCAACTGCTCGGCGCCCGACACCGGCAACATGGAGGTGCTGTCGCTCTACGGCACGCCGGCGCAACAGGCGCGCTGGCTGCAGCCGCTGTTGGCCGGCAGCATGCGCTCGGCCTTCTCGATGACCGAGCCCGCCGTGGCGTCGAGCGACGCCACCAACATCCGCTGCGCCATCACCCGGGACGGCGCGCATTGGGTGGTGAACGGCCGCAAGTGGTTCACCTCGGGCGCGATGAACGATGATTGCAAGTTGTTGATCGTGATGGGCAAGTCATCGCCCGACCACCCGGACACCCACCGCCAGCAATCGATGCTGCTGGTGCCCAAGGACACCCCAGGCGTGCAGATCGTGCGTGACATGACGGTGTTCGGCTACGACAGCGCGCCGGTGGGCCATGCCGAGGTGGTCTACGACAACGTGCGCGTGCCGCTCGACCACATGCTGCTGGGCGAAGGCCGGGGCTTCGAGATCGCCCAGGGCCGGTTGGGGCCCGGGCGCATCCACCACTGCATGCGGCTGATCGGCTGCGCCCAGCGGGCGCTGGAGCTGATGTGCCAGCGCGCCACCGGGCGCCATGCCTTCGGCCGGGCGCTGGGGGAGCACGGCTCGGTGAAGGAAGACATCGCCCGCAGCTTCTGCGACATCGAGCAGGCCCGGCTGCTGACGCTGCGCACCGCCGACAAGATGGACCGCGAAGGCAACAAGGCGGCGCGCGACATGATCTCGGCCGCCAAGATCGTGGTGCCCGACATGGCCGCCCGGGTGATCGACCGGGCGATGCAGGTGCACGGTGCCGCCGGCTTGTCGCAAGACACGTTTCTGGCCGAAGCCTATGCCTACGCCCGCTACATGCGCATGGGCGACGGGCCCGACCAGGTGCACCTGGCAGCGCTGGGCCGGGCCCTGCTCAAGCGCCATGGCTGAGCCCGGACACGGGCAGCCCGGGGGATGGATCGTGCCTGGCGAAGCGGCCGAGCGCTGCGAGGCCGAGGGTGCGATGGCAAGCCACCTCAGACACATCATCGTCACTGGCGCCGCTGCCGGCATCGGCCTGGCGATTGCCCGCCAGCTGGCCAGCCAGGGCTTTGCGCTGGGGCTGATCGACATGTCGCCAGCGCTGGAAGCCGTGGCTGCCGACATCGCCCGCGACACCGGTGCGCCGGTGGCCTGGGCGCTGGCCGACCTGGCCGATGTAGCGCAGATCCCGCCTGCCCTGGCCACGCTGCAGGCCGCGCTGGGCCCGGCCGCCGGGCTGGTGAACAACGCCGGCATCGCCAGCCACATCGCCCCGGTGGTGCGCATGCAGGCCGACCTGTGGGCGCGTGAACTGGCGGTGAAC
>JBBRJU010000050.1:0-9143 GCA_038218895.1 Burkholderiales bacterium | reverse complement strand
GACGTGACGACCAGGCGGTGCTGCGCGGATACGACGTGGAAGCTGCCGGTCTCACCATAGCGGTGTGTGGTGATGCTGTCCAGGCAGTTCGACCGTCCCAGGTCAGCCCGGCGATCGCATCGATCACCCGACCTGTACCGTCCCGCACCGGCGCTGCCATCACCAGCACCGGCGTCCCCAAGGGTATGCCGAGCACTGGCTTGCTGACCACCGTGCGGCCGCTCTCAAGCGCGCCGACCATGTAGTCGCGGTCGCGGTAATCGATACCGACGCGACGAAGCTCGTGCCGGCGCCGAGGCGACGGCGACACCGTCCATTCGGGTGACGAAGCTGCCACGGTTGAACAGTCGTGCGGTCAGCGCGTCCTGGTCTAGCAGGAACTGCGTGGCGCCGGCATCGGCCAGCACTGGGCCGGCTTGGCAGCCAGTTCTTCCAAACCCTGAAGCCTGACCGGCACTTTGCCAGACACTTGATCGGCCAGCACTGTGACGGTAGACAGTTGTTGATCGCCCACCAGCACCTGCATGTCCTGGCGCAAGAGCCGACTGGCGTACCACGCCATGGCCCCCAGACCGAGCACGAAGACCACCAGGATCCTCATCGTCACTCGCGTCTTTAGAGGTCGTGGCTGTAACGCGGCCCAGTCCAAGTGGCAGACCCCTTCGTACTGGCTGTGCGTGCCGGCAGACGGCTGCCGGCCAGACCAGAAATCAGTAACATCAAGCTGTCGACGTGCCGGCCTCGAACCAGACCTCGGTTGAGAAGTAATCCCTCCAGATCTTGCGCCTCTCAAACCACGGCGGTTACCAGCCGCGAAAGCTCGCGCAGCTTCAGCCACAACCCGCCTTTGTAGGCATTTCTGCTGGCCTTGGCTTTGCCGTCAGGCGTGCGCGGCCCGATGACCTGCTGCGACGGCTTCCAGGTACGGATCCGACGTCCAGCGGAAGCAGTCGGCCCGACTGGCGGCATGTCGAACGGCAACATCCGGGTGCTGAGACGTACTGAAAGTCCCGGCCAGCAGCCGTCTGTAGTGAACGTCACCTAACGAGACGCTCATGCTTTCGCTTGCGCCCGCCTCAAGGCAGGTCCACATGGTGTCGTGCAACAGTAGACTGTGGTATTCGGTTAACCGAAGCGCGGCGGCTCGCAGAGTGCGTCGGAAAACCGGCATTTCGAATTTGCCGATCGCGTGGTTGCTCAGCGTCAAGACATTCAGGAAGAGCATCATGGGCGCGGCGGGCCGCTGAGGCAGGCCCTGGGCGTAGCTGAGGGACACGAGCTTGCACTCCTCCGATTCGAACCGAGTTGCCGCCGGGCGGCAGATGTTGAAAGTCGGCCGCTGGCGCATCGACCCTTCGGCTGACGAGCTCGAAGCTGACGGTATCGTTGTCAAGCTGGAGCCACAGAATATGCGGCTCTTGCTCGCGCTGGCCGCGCGCCCTGGCGAGGTCGTCACTACGCAGGAACTGCTCGACCGCGTCTGGCACGACCTGATCGTGACGCAGAACTCGGTGTACCAAGCCGTCGCGCAACTGCGAAAGCAGCTCGGCGACCCGAGCGACGAGCCTGAATACATCCAGACCGTGCACCGAAAGGGATACCGGCTGATCGCCGCGGTACGCGAGGAACTAACGCTGCCTGCTGCGGCGGTGCAGTCGCTTGCGCTGCCGGCCGTCGCGCCGCCGCAAGCCGTGGCTGCGGAACCGGTGTCGATGGTTACTGCAACCGTGGACGGCGCGGGGCAGGCGCCGCCAGCGCCCTCACCCACTGCTCTGTTCGACGCCAACACCAATACCGCCACGGCAAAGCCTTCGCGCCGGCTCGTGCTCGGCGTGTCGGCGGCGGCTGTGGTCGGTGCCGGCATGCTGATAACGCTGGCCGCGCTGCGCAGGTCGGGTGCCGCTGCCATGCAGCGGGTGGCGGTGATGCCGTTCGACGACAATACGCCGGGCCGCGTCGAGCAGGCGCTGGCACGAGGGCTGGCGCTGGACGTCAGCGGGGCGCTCGGACGGCGCAGCGACGTTCAGGTGGTGGCGGCCGATTCGGTGCTCGCGCTTGAGGCGGGAACGACACCCGGCGAAGCGGCACGCCGCTTGAACGCGCGCTTCTTGTTGCTCGGCGAACTGGCGCGCAGCGGCCGCACGGTGCGTGTGTCGGCACGTTTGGTCGAGCCGCCGCGCGCCGAGCCAATTTGGCAGCGCAACTTCGAGCAGCCGGCTGACGCGGTTTCGCAGTTGCCGGCCGAGATCGCACGCGAGGCGGCGTCAGCGCTCGGTTTGTCCACCGCGCCTGCCAGAGCCGCTTCGCACCCATCCAGCCCGGCCGAGGCCTACGAGCTCTACGTGCTGGGCAACGACGCCTGGCGGCCGAAGACAACCGAAGCATTCGCCAAGGCGCGCATGTACTTCCAGCGCGGCATCGAGGTCGATCCTTCCTTTGCGCGCAACCACGTGGGGCTTGGCTGGACGTGGCTCGGGCAGGCGACGACGGGCGCAGGGCTCGACCTGCCGCGCGCGATGGCGCTGGCCACACCCAGCTTTGACAGGGCACTGCGGCTGGAGCCCGACTCTGCCGAGGCGTTAACCGCGAAGGCCGTCTTGCACCAGTTTGCGGGCGAGTACGAGGTGGCTCGCCGGCTGCTCGAGCGAGCAATCAGCATCAATCCGAACTACGTCCAGGCGCACCTTACGTTGGGCATCGTCGAGTTCGACGATGGTTGGCCAGTGCGCTCGAAAGAGCACTTTCGTCGTGCTGCTTCGCTCAACCCGCTGAGCGCGACAGCTTTCGAGCGATTGGCCCTGTCGGAGGTATTCGTCGGGCAGAGTGACGCCGCACGGGCCAGCGCACGCAAGGCCATCGAGCTTGAACCGAAGAACCCGAGTGGCCACTGGATGCTCGGCATACACGGCTACGCGTCGGGCGACCTGGTGCAGGCGGTCAACGCGTACCGGCTGGCGCTCGAACGCGAGTCGCGTCGGCCGTTCCTGTGGCACCAACTGGGCTGGCTGTACCTGGACCTTGAACTGTTCGATGCCGCCGCCGAGGCCTTCGCGCGCACCGTGCAACAACTGCCAGGCGTGCGCTGGCCGGAGATCTACGCCGCCTTCAGCTGGGCGGCGCAGCGCGACCGACAGTCGGTGCCAGCGGCCATCGCCATCGACGCGGAGCGCGTCCCGGAAGACGGCAGCGCCATCGATCTGATGCAAGTCCGCCTGCTCGGCGGCTTGGCGGCCGACGCCGCCCTGCTGCGTCGCGCGCTCGAGGCCGCTGCAGGGCGAAACGAAAGCCTGAACCCCGCGCCGTGGTTCGTCTTTCAGGGCCAGCACCGCTTGCTCAACCTGGCCGCAGTCTGGATCGCGCTGGGCGACTCGTCGGCCGCAGCGCCGCACCTGGTCGCCGTCGAACAGCAGCTCGACCAACTCGAGCGCAACGGTAACCGTTGGCATGCACTATTTTTCCATCGCGCGCGATTGGCGGCGCTGCGGGACAAACCGCAGGCGGCGCTGGCCGCGCTCGAATCTGCCGTCGCTGCAGGCTCGCGCCGCGCCTGGTGGCTGCGCTTGGACCCGACGTTCACCGCGTTGCGCGGCGAGCCGAAGTTCGTTGCCGGGCTGGACCGCATCGACGCCCAGACGGCGCGCCAGAGGCAACAACTCGGCTTCTGAAGAAAGTCTTAGGGCGCGCTTGCAGCTGAGAATGAGGTCGCCTTCAGCCATCACTCAGGTCTTCCTGGGGACATTCTGCGACCAATCGCCTTTACTGACAGGGCGCCGACGTGGCGTGTTCACCGGGAGCCCGAAATGCTGAAGACAATCAATCTGAGTCCGCGTCAGCAGCGCACCACCTTTCTGACCTGGACAGCCGCGACAGCAGTGGCGGCCACGGCCGCAGCCGGCTTGCTGGGAGCCTGTGGCGGCGGCGATGGGCGCGTTGTCGGCGCCGACCCAACACAGCGGACCGGCCTGATCGGCGCGGCGACGGTGGTGGCGCCGCTGCTGGCCGATGACGGCTCGGTGATGCCGAGCGACCCGCGCGCCGAACCTGCAGATGCCGCAGCCTGGACTGAGGCAAGCCACTATGCGACGGTTCGGCAGGCGCGGATGCTGACCGGCGCTTTGGGCGACGGCGTGTTCCAGGTCGAAGTCGAATGCTGCGGCATCGAAGCGGTGGACCGCGCGGTCGGCATCATGTGGGGACTGCAGGCCAGTTATAGCTTGCCGGGCAACACGCCGGTGCTGGTACGCGGGGCCGACCTGCGCCTGGCCGCGGCGGCTGCAAACCGGCTGGCCAGCGGCGGCATGACGCACGTCTGGCTCGTGACGCCTTGAAGCAGGTGGCCATAATGCCGCAAAAAATCACCGCACCGCCCATTGACGCGAGGAGGGAGATCCCGGCGCCCGGCACCGCACTCGCGACCCGGCGTCTCGTCTGGCTGGGCAGAGCTTTCACACTGTTTAACTCGGCGCGTATCTTCGCCTACATACCGACGCTCTGGGCGATCCACGCAAGCGCCGACTCGTCACAGCACTCGCTTCTGACGTGGGTTGCATGGCTATGCGCCAACTTGAGCATGGGCTTGTGGTTGCGCGAGCGCGACGGCCAAGTGCACCGTGCCGTCGTCGCCAACCTGTGCAACGCGCTGATGTGCCTTTGCGGCGTGGCGCTGATCGTTTGGTATCGCCATTGACGGCGCCAGTGTAAGGAAGCTGACAGGAAGTGGCGCCTCGTGCTGATGCAGGTTCGCATGCGCGGCCGACGGCGTCTGCAATTGCTGCTCAGTGCCGCGACAGCGGGTGGGCCGGCACGGGTCGCTGCCCTGCTGCTGTCCATGCAGGCCTCGGTGTCGAGAAAATCGGCGTCCACCAGTGCAGAAAACAACATGCGCACCCACAACGCGAAGCGGCCTGGTTGCTGGGTTTGGTATTCGTTGGCAACGGCCAGTTCATTCAGCCGCTGCAAGGTCACCGGCCCAAATGTTGGCGCTGGCAAGGTGGCCGGCAGCGGGTGCGTCAGCGCCTCGTTGAATTCACGCAGCGTCTCAGGTTTGGCCAGCCTGTGCGCAAGGCCACCTTCCCAATTGTCCAACCCGGCATGGTGGCCAGCAATGACGTGCTGCAGCGCGCGCGCCAACAGCAAGCCCGCACGCCCGTGCAATTGTTCCAACTGTTGTGCAGCCCACAGGGCGCCAGCTGCAGAGTGCGTCTTGTCGTGGTCGGCCACGCGTTCGAGGTGTGCCGATTCGTCGCGCGTGGCGCGGATGTACCGCTGGAAGCCGGGGCGCAGCTTGCCCAGGTCGTGCCAGAGGCCAGCCAATTCAGCCAGCGGGGCGAGGCCCGGCGTAGAAAACTGCCGCGCCAGTGACGCAACAGCACGCAAATGCTCGTCAAGCAGATGGGGCGCAGTGGCGACGGCTATTGGCTCTGCGGGCACCGTCAATCCGCCTGCACTGTTTGATGCGCGATGGCGTCTAACGGACTACCGACGGCGAGCCGGTATTCGTCGAGGTGACCACGCCCAGCGATGAAGCGCATAAGGCGCTGCTGCACACGAACATCGACCGGCCGATGAGGCTGCTGCCCAGGTAGGCCGGGTGCGGGCCGAGCGCAGCGGCGGGCGCGCGGTGTTTGCCATGGTTTACCTGCAGGAGCGCGGCATGGGCATGGCGCAGCAGCTGGCCGCGGCGCTGGCCTGATCCCGCACGCCCTGCGCCGCAGCAAGAAGCCCGGCGGCTCGGCCAGTCAGCGGCGCGGTGCGTGCAGCGCCTGCGGCCCTTGCAACTCCTGTAACCCCTGCAGCGCCGCCAGCACCACGCCCCAGGGCAGCCGCTCTTGTTCCAGCCGCAGCCGCACGCCCCAGCGGCCTTGCGCCAGGCCGTCAAAGACCTCACGCTCACTGTTGCGCAGCATGTCGAGCGGTGGCCCACTGTAGGGTTGGGGCTCGTCAACGCACAGGTCGCGGTGGGCCAGCAGCGTGGCCGCGTCCATCAGCAGCGACGTGGTCTGCAACCAGGCCTGGCGGGCCTTGTGCAGCATCGCAAAACCGTGGGTGTCGATGTCGCCCCAGTACAGCACGCGGGCCTGCGCCAGCCAGGGCAGCTGGCGCAGCTGGCCCACCGCATGGCCGAGCTTGAGCACGGCCACCGTGCCGGCCAGCGGCGGCAAGGCCAGCCCGCTTTCCAGGTTTTCGACCACCAGCACCTGCTGCGGCGCCAGCGGCCAGCGCCCCAGGTCGTGCAGCGGCGCTTCCACGTCGCTCAGGCCGCCCAGCTGCCGCTGCAGCAGCGGGCAGAGGATGCGCAGGCGCAGCCGCGCGGGTGGGCGCAGCAAGCCCAGCCAGCTGTGCAGATCGCGGCCTGACAGCGCGCCAGCTGCGGGCATGACGGCATCGGTGCGCGCCGCCGGCCCGCCGGCCAACCCACTCTCCGGCCCGTTCCCCAGCCCATCATGCGGCCTATCCTTCGGTCCATCCGTCGGTCCATCCGTCGGCCCATGCTCCGGCCCATCCCTCGGTCCATCGGGCGGTCCATCGGTCACCCCATCCGTCGGCCCTTCCGCCAACCCACCCGGCAGCCTGCCCGGCAGGCACAGCAGATCGAGGATCAAGGCCTTGCGCTGCTCCACCCATTTGGTGTCCAGGCCCGGCACTGGCAACTGCCGCAAGTACAGACCAGACCGGGGGTGCGCCGCCAGCCAGCGCAGCAGGGCGGCCAGGCGCGCCATGTCACTGTCGTGAAAGTCGGCCAGCGCGTCGAACAGCCGCTGGCCAGTGGCTGCACCCTGCAGCGCCGGCCAGGCCTGTTGCAGCGTGGCATGGCGCGCGGCGGCGCGGCGCCAGCGGGCGCCCTGGCCAGCGACATCGGCCAGGGCCTCGGGCCCGTCGAGCACCAGCGTCTGGGGCAGGCGTTGCCGGCCGAGACGCGACCACTGGCGCGTCACCCACTGCAGCGTGCCGGGCCCCGGCCAGGCCAGCCACGCCTGCACCCAGGCACGCACCGCCTCAGGCTCGGTGGCGGCATCGGCCTCGGTGGGCTGGCCCAGCGGCAGCAACAGCGGCCAACGGGTCGGTGTCGGTGCCGTTGCAGGTGCAGATGCAGGTGCAGGTGCAGGTGCAGGTGCGTATGCGGAAGTCGATACCGGTATCGGCGCCTGGCCCAGCCAGGCCGCATGGCTGCGCCCGTACTGCCGGGCCAGTTGTGCGCTGGCGGCCTCAGGCAGCAGCAGTTTGCGCATGCACAGCAGGGCTAGGCAGGGCGCGCGGGCCAGCATCGGCCGCCAGGCTCATCGCCTGCGGCAGCTGCAGCCGCCCGGTGCCGGTGTCGTAGTCGATGCGCAGCGCGCTGGAGTGTTGCCGGTCGCTGTTGTGGATGTAGCAGGCGCCGCCGATGAAGGGCTCCAAGGTCATCACCGATTTCAGCGGCGTGGCCACCACCATCTGGAAGCCGAAGCTGTTGAAGATGTTCATGGCCATGGCGGTGAACTCGGCATCGGCCTTGTCGAAGGCTTCATCCAGCACCACGGTGGCAAAGGCCGGCCAGGCGCGGTCACGCCCGCCCAGCTGGTAACGCAAGGCTGCTGCCAGGCAGGTGGCGGTGAGCTTCTGCCGCTGGCCGCCCGATTTGCCCGCGCCGCTGCGGTAGACCTCGATCTCGCGGCCATCGTCGTCTTGCAGCTCACGCGCCATGAATTCCACATGCTGGCGCACGTCCAGCACCAGGGCGCGCCAGTGGCGGTCTGCGCTCTCCTGGCTGGCCAGGCGCTTGACCAGCGCATCCAGCAGCGCAAAGCGCTGCTCGGCCACCGCCGCGTCGCTGATCAGCCCGGCCGACAGCGAATGGCTCAGCGCATCGCGCAGGCGCTGGCGGAAGGCGCGCACCTCTTCGCCTTCATGCGGCAGGGTGTCGATCACCAGGTGGGTGCCGGTGTTGAAGGGCGCACCCAGCAGGCTCTCGTTGACCAGCTCCATGCGGGCGCGGATGGCGCTGCGCTCCTGGTCGATCTTGCTGGCCAGCAGGGTGAGGTTCTGGTCGCTCTGCTCACGCAGCAATTGCATGAAGCGCTGCTCGTGCTGCGGCAGGCCGTCGGTCTGCAGCCGGGTGAGCTTGCCGACATAGTCCTCGGCCGCAGCCAGGGTCGGGTCCAGCCCGCCGGCCTCGGCCGGCCACAGCCGGTTGAACTCGGCCAGGCGCTGCTCGATGGCATTGCGCAGCGCCAGCATGTGCAGTTCCAGCGCCTTGTCTTCAGCGCCCAAGGCGCGGTCGATCTGCGCCACCAGTTGGTCGAGGTTCTCCAGCGCCAGCGTGGTGGCGCGCTCGGCCAGCCGCAGGGCCAGGCGTTCGTCCAGGCCCTGCTGCTGGCTGGGGGTGGGCGCTTCCACCGCAAGCCGCGCCTGGGCCAGCAGCCGGCCGTCGAGCCGGTTGATCTCGGCGGCGATGCCCTGGGCGCGCACACCGGCCTGGGTGCGGGCCTCGGCGGCGGCGCGGTGGGTCAGGTCCTGCTGCTGGATCTGGCTGTCGAGTGTGGCCAGGTCGGGCCGGGCGGCCAGCTCGGCGGTGATGCGCTGCTGCAGGTCGGCCGCCTGGGCCACCAGCGTGGCCACGTCGATGTCGGCCCAGCGCAGGTGTTGCAGGGTGTTGCAGGCCATGTCCTGTGCACGCTGGTTGTCATCGTCGCTGCGTGCTGCGGCCAGCGCACGGTCAGCCGCCGCAATGGCCTCGGCCAGCGTGGCGGCCTGGTCCTGGTACAGGCGCAGCTTGTCGCGGTTGTCGAAGCCCAGCACCCACTGGCTGCGGTCGTCGATGCGCTGGCGGTCGTTTTTCTCGTGGCGGCTGCTGTCGCGCTTGATCTGGCCCTGGCGGGTGACCGCCCGGGTGGCCGCCCGAAACGCGCCCAGTGATTCGGCGCATTCGAAGTCGAAGTGGCTCTTCAGCTCCTCACGCAGCCACTCCGCCACCGCCGGGGCCAGGCCAGGCGCGGTGTCGAGCTTGCGCACCAGCGACTGCGGGCCGGGCACGCGGCTGCCGACGGCCTGCGGCAGCATGCGGTTGTAGAACAGCCGCTCACCGGTGTTGTTGTCTTCCAGCCAGGCGGTGACGGCGGCGTAGTGCTTGTCGTCAACCAGCAGCGCGCGTGCAAAGCCACCCAGCA
>JBBRJU010000049.1:0-9164 GCA_038218895.1 Burkholderiales bacterium | reverse complement strand
GGCCGGTGTGCTGGGCCTGGGCGCGGTGGCGCGCCGGCGGGCACGTTGCAGCGCGTCGCTCGGGTAGATCGGCCGGCGCAGCACTGCGCCGGCCATGCCGTTGCGTTGTACAGGTTGGCGAACCGCTGCAGCGCGTCGCGGGCCGCTATGCTGGCGGCATGACAGCATCTGCACCACCGCTGGCGATCAGCATCGCCGACATCGAAGCTGCCGCCGCCCGGCTGCAAGGCGTGGCCCACCGCACCCCGGTGCTGCGCTCGCGCACCGCCGACGAGCGCACCGGCGCGCAGGTGTTCTTCAAGGCCGAGAACCACCAGCGCATGGGCGCCTTCAAGTTCCGCGGCGGCTACAACGCGCTGGCCGCCTTCACGCCCGCCCAGCGCCGCGCCGGTGCGCTGGCCTTCAGCTCGGGCAACCATGCGCAGGCCATTGCGCTGTCGGGCCGTTTGCTGGGCATGTCCACGGTGATCGTGATGCCGCACGACGCGCCCGCCGCCAAGCTGGCCGCCACCCGCGCCTACCAGCACGGCCAGCCCGGCAGTGCCGTGGTGATCTACGACCGCTACACCGAAGACCGCAGCGCCATCGGCGAGCGCATCGCCGCCGAGCGCGGCATGACGCTGATCCCGCCGTTCGACCACCCGCATGTGATGGCCGGCCAGGGTACGGCCGCGTTGGAGCTGATCGACGAAGTCGGCCACCTCGATGCGCTGCTGGTCTGCGTCGGCGGCGGCGGCTTGATCTCCGGGTGTGCGGTGGCCGCCAAGCACCTGCTGCCCGCCATCACCGTGGTGGGCGTCGAGCCCGAAGCCGGCAACGACACCCAGCAGAGCCTGGCCGCCGGCCGCATCATCCAGATCGATGTGCCGCAGACGATCGCCGACGGCGCGCAGACCCAGGCCAGCGGCCAGCTCACCTTCCCGGTGATCCAGGCGCTGGTGGCACGCATCGCCACCGTCAGCGACGCGCAGCTGGTGCGCAGCATGCAGTTTTTTGCCGAGCGCATGAAGCAGGTGGTCGAGCCCACCGGCTGCCTGGCTGCTGCCGCGTTGCTGGAAGGCGTGGAAACCTGGCGCGGCGCCCGGGTGGGCGTGGTGCTGTCCGGTGGCAATGTCGACCTGCCACGCTACGCCCAGTTCCTGGCCACGGCCTGACCCGAGGAGACACGATGTCTGACACCGACAAGTCCGCCAGCAGGGGCAGCGACAGCAACGACAACGCCGACACCGCTGGCACTGCTGGCACTGCTGGCACTGCTGGCACTGGCGACACCGCCAGGCGCCTGCGCCAGCGTGCCGAGCGCCTGCTGGCCCGGCCGGCCGTGGCGCAGGACGACAGCGTGGTGCTGGCCGACGGCCGCAGCCTGGCCTACACCGTGAAGGCGGCCTTCATCCCGGTGCTGGGCACGGGCCTGGGTCTGGTGGCCAGTGAGCCGCAGGCAGCCGTCTTCACAACGGCCTACACCGTGGCCGGTGCGGCGCCGAACCACCGGCCGGTGTGTTTCGCCTTCAACGGCGGGCCGGGCTCGTCGTCGATCTGGCTGCACCTGGGCGCCCTGGGCCCCAAGCGGGTGCGGGTGCCTGACGACGCCAGCCTGCCGCCGCCGCCGTATGCGGTGGTCGACAACCCGCTGACCTGGCTCGACCACTTCGACCTGGTGTTCATCGATCCGCCGCACACCGGCTGGTCGGTCAGCGCCAGTGAAGAGGCGCGCAAGAGCCACCTGTCGGTGGACGGCGACGTGGACGCGCTGGCCGAGGTGATGCGTGGCTGGCTGGCGGCCAACCGCCGCTTCGGCGCGCCGCTGTACCTGTGTGGCGAGAGCTACGGCACCACCCGCGGCGCGGCGCTGGCCGACAAGATGACCGACCTCGGCCTGGCCTTCACCGGGGTGATCCTGGTGTCGTGCGCGATGGACCTGCAGACCCTGGTGTTCCGGCCCAAGAACGACTTGCCCTACGCGCTGTTCCTGCCGGCGTTTGCCGCCACCGCGCAATACCACGGTGCGCTGACCGGGGCGCTGGGCGCGTCGGGCGAAGCGGCGCGGGCGGCGGCCGAGGAATTCGTCGCCAGCGACTACCTGGCGGCGCTGCATGCCGGTGCCCGCCTCACGTCGCAGGCCCGCGCCCGCATCGAGCAGCGCGTGGCCGAGCTCACCGGGCTGCCACGCAGCGTGGTGGCCGAGCAGAACCTGCGCGTCAGCGACGCGCTGTTCTTCACCGAAGCCCTGCGCCCGCGCGGCCTGCTGGTGGGCCGGCTGGAATCACGCGCCACCGCGCCGATGGGCGCCCGGCGTGAACGCGACATGCTGTTCGACCCCGGCATCGAGGCGGTGCTGGTGCCCTACACCGCGGCTGCGATGGCCTACCACGCCAGCCTGGGCCTGCCGACCGACCAGCGCTACGAGGTGATGTCGTTCGACGCGCACAAGGCCTGGCGCTGGGTGCGCGGCCCGTCGGATTCCCCAGGCGGGGATTCGGCCGGCTTCACCACCACCAGCGACGACCTGGCCCGGGCGATGCGCCGCAACCCGAATTTGAAAGTGCTGGTGGCCAGTGGCCGCTACGACCTGGGCACACCCTACAGCGCCACCGACTGGTCGCTGGCCCAGCTCGATGCGCCGCCCGAGGTGCTGGCCCGCATCAGCCACCGTTACTACGACGCCGGCCACATGATGTACACCCGGCAGGCAGACCTGGCGCAGCTGAAGGCCGATCTCGCGGCCTGGCTGGCCCAATAAGGAGCGCAGCATGCACATCGGCATCCTCACCGGCGGCGGCGACTGCCCGGGTCTCAACGCGGTCATCCGCGCCGTCACGCTGGCGCTGGTGCACCAGTGCGGCGCGCGTGTCACCGGCATCCGCCGCGGCTTTCTCGGCCTGCTGACCAATGAGGTGCTGCCGCTCGATGCGGCGGCGGTGGCCGGCATCCTGGCCCAGGGCGGCACCATCCTGGGCACGCACAACCGCTGCGATCCGTTCCACTTTTTCGGCGCCGGTGGGGCCGATGTGTCCGACCTGGCGCTGGCCAATGCGGCGGCGTTGGGGCTCGATGGCCTGGTGGTGATCGGCGGCGACGGCACCATGGCCATCGCCCACCAGCTGTACCAGCGCGGCCTGCCGGTGGTGGGCGTGCCCAAGACCATCGACAACGACCTGTGCCACACCGACCGCAGCTTCGGCTTCGACAGCGCCGTGGCGGTGGTGGCCGAGGCGCTCGACCGGCTGGAGACCACCGCCCGCAGCCATGGCCGGGTGATGATTGCCGAGACCATGGGCCGCTATGCCGGCTGGATCGCCCTGGATGGCGGCATTGCCGGCGCGGCTGACGTGATCCTGCTGCCCGAGGTGCCCTGGACGCTGGACGCAGTGGCCGAGCGCTGCCGCGCCCGCGAGGCGCGCGAGGGCTACACCCTGATCTGCATCGCCGAAGGCGCCCATGCCACCGGTGCCGGCCTGAGCGTGGCCCAGACGATTGCCGACAGCCCCGACCCGCTGCGCTTGGGCGGGGTGGGTGCGCTGCTGGCGTACCAACTGCAGCCGCTGCTGCGCACCGAGGTGCGCGCCACGCTGCTGGGCCATGTGCAGCGCGGCGGCTCGCCCACGCCGTTCGACCGGGTGCTGGCCACCCGCTTTGGCTGGCATGCGGCCGAGCAGGTGCGCCAGGGCTGCTGGGGCGGCATGGTGGTGCTGCAGGGCGACCGGCTGGGCCTGGTGCCGCTGGCCGACGTGGCCGGCCGCAACCGCCCGGTGCCGGCTGACGCGCCCACGCTGGCCGCCGCCCGCGCCATGGGGGTGTGCCTGGGGGATGCGTTGCCCGGCTGACGCCGTGGCCAACAGCTGCGGCTGTCGAGTCTGCACGCCGCGCTTGGTTCCTCTGCATTTGTACCGATGGCGAGCCAGGCCTGCAGGCGTACGCTGGCGTTGTCGTGGTGGGTTGCCGCGTGCTGCCGTGCAGATTCTGGCAGCGGCATGGCAGTTGATTGCGGCGTTTGCGATGAGGAGCATTGCCCCCGGTGACAGGTGCACCGGGGGCTTTTTTTCGGGCCGGTCTGCGCCAGCGCAAGGCGTTGGCGCGCCGCCGGGCGTCTGATGCCGGTGTTGCATCACCCCAAGGACCGCGCCATGCATGCACTGCGAGATTTCTTCACCACCGACTACGGCCTGCTCAGCGCGGCCGTCATCGCCTTCACCATCGGCATGGGTGTGTTCTTTGCCCGCTACATGGCGCGCCACATGCGTGAGGACGGCGAGGCCGCCGAGCGCCTGGCCAAGAACGGCGGATCGAACTGATCGACGCCTGCACAGCCCGCGCGGTGTGTCGGGCTGCAGCCCCGCGTGCACCCGCTGTCGCGCTGCCAGCCGCCGTCAGGGCGGGGCGCCAGTTGCAGCCGGCGCACCAGACCACTGGCGCGCCTGGTGGGCAGCGCTGTCAGCCGCCCGCGCGGTTGCGCGCGCGCACCGCCTCGCGGCGCTGCTCCACGTCGTCGGCACCCACCTGGCTGTTGAAGGCGCGGGCGCGTTGCTGCTCCAGCGCCATGGCCTCGCCGGCGGGCAGGGCCCAGCCGTCGTTGATGATGGCCTTGTAGCGGGTGAGCATGTGCGGCAGCGTGCCCAGCATGTCTTGCGCCAGCTGGCGCGCAGCGGGCAGCAGATCGTCGGGTGCCAGCACCCGGTTGACGAAGCCCCAGGCGGCGGCCTGTTCGGCGCCCACCCAGTTGCCGGTGAATGACAGCTCACGCGCTCGGTAGGCGCCGATGGCGCGGCTGAGTTTCTGGCTCAGCCCCCAGCCGGGCGCCACGCCGATGCGGGCATGGGTGTCGGCAAAGCGGGCGTTGCTGCTGGCCAGCAGCACATCGCAGGCCAGCGCCAGCTCGAAGCCGCCGGTGACGGCCGCGCCGTTGATGGCACCGATCACCGGGCCGGGGTAGCGGCCGATGGCGGCCACCGGGTCGCCGCTGGGCCGGCCGTCCGACCCACCCAGGCTGCCTTGTCCCGAGCCGATCTCCTTGAGGTCCAGCCCGGCGCAGAAGGCGCGGCCGGCGCCGGTGACGATCAGCACGCGCACGGCCGGGTTGGCGGCCAGCGCATCGACCGCGTCGGCCAGCGCCCGCATCAGCGCCTGGTTCAGCGCGTTCATCGCCTGCGGGCGGTTCAGCGTCAGCACGGCATACCCTGCCGGGTGGATTTCGGTGTTCAGGACGTCGGTATCAGGCATGGGTGTGTCTCGTGGGGGTGGGGGGTCACTGCAGGATCTCGACCCGGTTGCGGCCATTGCGCTTGGCCTGGTAGAGCGCGCTGTCGGCACTGTGCACCAGCGTGTGCGCGCCACCGCCGGCCAGGGCCACGGCGGCGGCCGCGCCGACGCTGACGCTGAGCGGGTGGCCGCCGGGCACCAGGTCGCTGGTGTCGGTGGCCGCCACGGCACGGCGGATGTGCTCGCCGATCTCCATTGCGCCTGCTGCAGCGGTGCCGGGCAGCACCACCGCAAACTCTTCGCCGCCGTAGCGCGCGGCCATGTCGCCGGCGCGGCGCACGTTGTCGCGGATCACCTGGCCCACCCGGGCCAGGAAGGCGTCGCCCACCTGGTGGCCGTAGCGGTCGTTCAAGGTCTTGAAGCGGTCGAGGTCGATCATCAGCAGGCCCAGCGGTGTGGCGTCGCGCAGTGCGCGGTACCACTCCTTGTGCAGCGTGGCGTCGAACTGGCGCCGGTTGGGCAGGCCGGTCAGGGCGTCGGTGCTGGCCAGGGCCTTCAGCTCGGTGTTGGCCTGGTCCAGGCTTTCCTCGAAGCGGCGGCGCTGGTCGGCGTCACGCAGGGTGACGAGGTAATCGCCCAGGCCGTTGCCCGGTGGCAGGCGCGCGACCCGCGCTTCCACCCAGCGGGTGCCGCCGTCGCGGTGCAGCGCGCGGAACAGGTCGGGCACGCTCTGGCCACGCTGGGCGGCGCGGGTGAAGTGCCGGGCGATGAAGGCGGCGCGGTCTTCATGCGCCAGCAATTCGGCAAGGGTGTGGCCATGCAGGTCGGCCGGCGTGCAGCCCAGCAGGTGGGCGGTGGCAGGGGACGCATAGCGGATGGCCAGGTCGGCATCCACCGCGACGATCATGTCGATCGAATGCTCGGCCAGCAGGCGAAAGCGGATGTCGGCGACGTCGGGCCCGGCGCGGCGTTCCTGCAGCGGCGCGGCGGTTCCGGTGGTGGTCTCGGGAACGGACTCGGTGACGGTCCCGGTGGCCGACTTGGTGGCCGTCCTGGTGGGGAGGCGTGGCGGCGTGGTGTCCGAGCCGGCAATCTGAAGCCGGCGCCCGTCTGCCAACAGCAGGCTGGCTGAAGCCGGTGCCGCAGTGGCCGATGGCGTGCCGGCCAGGTGTTGCGGCGGCGCGCCCTCTTCGGATGCCGAGAGCCAAATGCCAAAACCACTGAGCAGGCGTGCCAATGCATGCAGATCGGTCTCGTTCAACCCCAAGTCAGCCCCTCGTTGTTTGATGCCGGCCCCGGCTCGGGCGCACGCTCGATGCCGCGCCAGGGATGCAGACAGGTGCACCTTCTGCGCGTCCGCCGTCCACCCGCTGTGCCGCCGCGTCTGGTCAGCTGCCCGGGATGCTACAGGCGCCAGCAGGGCTGCCGGGGCGCTGGAACCGATTTCTTCCAGGCGGCATGGCGCCACAGGCTGCTGCATCCGGCGGGGAGAAGCGCCGGCTGCGCCGTCGGTGGGTGCTCAGCCGTCGGCGCCCCTGTGCCTGGCGGCATTTTCGGCGGCGGCGCTGTCATCGGCGGCACTGTCGGCGTCATCGGCCACCAGCCGCTGCAACTGCACCAGGCGCTGGTACAGGCCGCCGTCGATGGCCATCAGCTGTGCATGGCTGCCGCGTTCGGCGATGCGGCCGTGGTGCATCACCAGGATCTGGTCGGCCTCGCGGATGGTCGACAGGCGGTGGGCGATGGCCAGCACCGTCACCCGGCCACGCAGCGCGGTCAGCGCCTGCTGCACATGGCCTTCGGTCTCGCTGTCGATGTGGGCCGTGGCTTCGTCCAGCAGCAGGATCTTGGGCTGCCCGGCCAGCGCACGGGCCATCGCGATCAGCTGTTTCTGGCCCACCGACAGCCGCGCCCCGCCTTCCCCCAGCGGTGTGGCCAGGCCCTGCGGCAGCGCAGCGATGAAGCCATGCGCGTGGGCGGCGCGCGCTGCGGTGTCGATCTGCGCGTCGCTCAGCGGCCGGCCCATGGCGATGTTGTCGCGCGCGCTGGCGGCCAGCAGAAACGGCTCTTGCGGCACCAGGCCCACCGCAGCGCGAAAGTCGGCGTCGCCCAGGCTGTCCAGCGGCTGGCTGTCGACCAGCAGGCTGCCCGGTGGCGCCGGGTAGAAGCGCAGCAGCAGCGACAGCAGCGTGCTCTTGCCGCTGCCGGTGTGGCCGACGATGCCGATGAACTGGCCCGGCTGCACCTGCAGGTCGATGCCGTGCAGCACCGGGTGGCCGGCCTGGTAGGCAAAGTGCAAATCGCGCACGCGGATGGCACCGGCCTGCACGCGCGCGGCGCCGTCGCGCAGCGGCTCGGCCGGTTCCTGCAGCAGGGTGTTCACGCGGGCAGCCGCCACCACCGCCTGCTGCAGCTGCGAGAACTGCATGGTGATCTGGATCAGCGGCTCGACCACCCGGGCGATGTAGCCGACGAAGGCGTAGAGCACGCCCACTTCCAGCGCCGACAGCCCGGCGCCACCCGGCACCTGGCGCAGACCGTAGAAGCCGATCACGGCGGCCAGCAGGCCGACGTTGAGCAGGTCGAGCGCCGGGCGCAGCAGCCAGGCGTTGGCACGCAGCTCCTGCCGGCGGCTCTGGTAGTGCGCGGCGTTGGTGTCGGCAAAGCGCTCGCTGAAGCGGCCGGCCGCGCCGCTGGCCTGCACCACCGCCATGCCGGCGATGGACTCGGCCGCCTGGGCATTGATGTCGCTGCGCAGTGCCCGGGTTTTTGCCACCGCCGGCGCCGACAGCCGCTGGTAGAGCCAGACGATGGCGGCTACCGCCGGCACCAGCAGCGCCACGATCAGCATCAGCCGCCAGTCGAGCAGGGCCATCGCCACCAGCGTGGTCGCCAGCATGATCACGCTGTCGAGCATCACGAACAGCAGCTGCACATACAGCGTCTTCACCGCCTCGGTGTCGTTGGTGATGCGGCTGACCAGGGCACCGCCGATGGCGCGGTCGAAGTAGGCCATCGGCAGGCGCAGCACATGGCCATAGACCTGCTCGCGCAGGCGCTGCACGCTGCGCATGGCCACACCGGCCAGCCGCACCAGCTGCCAGTAGCGCAGGCCGTTGGCCAGCCAGCCGGCCAGCAGCGCCCCGCCCAGCAGGCCGGCGATGGCGGGCAGGTCGGCATGGCGCGGCAGCAGGTAGGCGTCGATGAAGGCCTTGCCCAGCACCGGGCCCAGTGCTTCCAGCCCGGCGGCCAGCACCAGCCACAGCGCGGCGGCGCGCAGCACCGCCACGTCGGGCGCGGCGCTGCGCACCAGCAGTGCCAGCGCGGCGCGGCGTTCGGTCCTGTCAGCGCCGGGTTTGTGTTCGGTGCTCATGGCGAGTCGGTGTCGATGTCGAGCGATGCTTCCAGCTGCTGCACCTGCCACTGCGTGGCATACCAGCCCAGGTGCGCCCCTGCCGCTGGCGGGCGGAGCAAGGCAGCATGCGTGCCACGCTCGGTCACCTTGCCGTGGCGCAGCACCAGGATCTGGTCGGCGTCCATCACCGTGGCCAGGCGGTGGCTGACCAGGACCACCGTGCGGCTCTGCCGCTGCTGGCGCAGCGTGGCCAGGATGCGCGCGGCGGTGCCGGTGTCCACCGCCGACAAGGCATCGTCGAGCAGCAGCAGCGGTGCATCGGTGAGCAGTGCCCGGGCGATGGCCACACGTTGGCGCTGGCCGCCCGACAAGGTGATGCCGCGCTCGCCCACCGGCGTGGCATAGCGTTGCGGCAGCGCGGTGATGTCGTCGTGCACCGCTGCCGCGCGCGCCGCCGCTTCAATTTGCGCCGGCGTGGCATCGGGCCGGGCCAGTGCGATGTTCTCGGCCACCGTGGCCGAGAACAGGAAGGGCTCCTGCGGCACCCAGGCAATGCCCTGGCGCAGCGCGGCCAGGGTGAAGTCAGCCAGCGCGGTACCGCCCCAGGTGGCCT
>JBBRJU010000048.1:0-9373 GCA_038218895.1 Burkholderiales bacterium | reverse complement strand
GGCTGATCGCTAGCCAGGCTTTTCGCGGGGTGCCGTGCACGCCTCTATTTGGTCGGAACAAGTGTGCGCCTCGCCTGAAAGGGCGCGTGACGCCGCGCAGGCATCCGCGCAGCGAAGAGGGCCGCGCAAGAGACCGCTGACCCTCGCACTGCGCACTGACCGTTGGGCTATCGCTTCGGCAGCACGCGACGCTTCAGGCTGCTGATCTCTTTGCGTACCGCTGTGTACCGGTCCCTTTCCCCAAGGCTCTTGTGCAGGCCGGCCAGGCTTTCCAGCGCACTGATCGTGGCCGCCCTGTCGCCCATCGCCAACGCGATGCCCGAACTCTGGCGGAACAGGCCGCCGGCCTCCTCGGCACGGCCGAAGACGCAGGCGGCCTGGCCGAGCGCGTGCAAGGACTCGGCCACCACCATGCCGCCGCTGCGCTTCAATGCGTGGGCCAGCCATGTCGCGGTCTCGGGTTCCTGCACGAACTTGCTGAACCTCTCGATGAACTCGACGGGGTTCTGCACGTGGAGCACATGCGACCCGTACTCCTCCGGCCGCGGCAGGTCCAGGCGGTCATAGAGCCGTTCGAGGAACTTTCGGCTGTCCGTCAGCCTGCCACCATACGCCGGTGCATGCGTGTCGACAGTCATCGTGCTGAACGCCGACGTGTAGACGAAGCGCGCGGTGTAGAAAAAGGCCCCAGCGGCAGCGAAGTCGTGGTTTTCCAGCACGAAATGGCAGCGCTTGGCCCCGAGGCTGCGCGACGGGCTGGTGATCGTGATGCCGGCCGAGCGCGCTTCGCTGACCAACAGCACCGGCGTGGTGTCGCCATTTTTGTAAGCGGCCAGGTCCATGCAGCGGAAATCGTCGGGCTTGACATGACACGTCAGCTCAGGCGGCCGGTGGCTGCAGCTGAAGCCCAGCAAGGGGGAACCGCCGCTGCTAGCCGGCTGGTTGGCAGCGTCGGAGTCATCGGACACGGGGCACTGGTACGACACGTCGAAATAGTCAGCGTCCTGCGCATCGTGAAAGTTCAAGCGGTCGAACCGCTTTTCGACGGATGCCGCCGTGCCGGGGGCTGACGACTTGTTCGCGAGGATCAGCGAGGTGACGCGCGTGGCGGTGGCGAAGCTGTTGTTCGGTGTGGTGTTGTCCAGAACGTCCGGCGTCAAGCGGGCAACCGTCGCAAACCGGGACAGCGGGCCGACCTCGACCTGGTGGTTGGCGTCGGCACCGGACTCATACCCCGTGGTGGCCAAAGGCCCTGAACTGGTCGGATTCAAGCAAGCCAGCGTCGCCGGATTGGCGTCGAAAGTGTCACCCAGCAGTGCCGTCAACACCTTGCTGGGCCAGGACCGTTTGCCCTTGAAGGCCAGACCGATCGTGTAATCGGCCGCCCAGCTGTTCTTGGTCTGGAACGTGCCATGAAAAAACTGCCGATCCGCAGAAGAGCCCAGCGTCACGGGGATCCTGACGGCCACGCCGTCAGGAGACCGGCCGCTGAGCTCCAGTTCGACGCTCGCGTCGACCATCGACCTGTTCGCAAGCTCGATGAATACGCAGGCCGGCAGCGCAGGGTTCAATGACTTGCGCACGTCCACTTGCAGGCTGCGGCCGCCATGCGCCGCCTTCCATTGGGCCTGGTAAACCAGCGCGGCCTCGCAAGGCTTGATGGCTGCGCCGAAGTCAGCGAAGCCAATGGGCGAGGGTGTGGCCACCGTGGTCTGGACAACGGCGACACGCGCCACAAAGCCCGGCAAGACCCAATCGGGCAGGCGGCCCTTGCGCGCAACCTCCAGGGCCAGCAGCGCCTTCAGGCAAAGCGCTGGCAGGGCGGCTTGCGCGGCGGGAAAGTCGATGCCGATGGTCGGTGTCTGTGACGGCAGCGCCTGCACGCTGAATCCTTCGCCCAGCGTGATCTCGATGCGCTGGCCATCCTTGAGGCATTCCAGCGCCAGGGGCCCGCTGGCCAGCAGCGCGCAGAAGTACTCGAAGCACACGGCCACCCTCTGGATCGACAGCGGCGTGCGGGCGTCGGTGCCGACCACGACCGTGCTGCCGTTGAGCACGATCTCTGTTTGGCCACTCTGGCGACAGTGGCCGAGGGTCTCGCCGTCGAACTGGACCACCTGATCCGCGCGTTGGGCGCCATCGGTCGTGTAGGGATCGAGCCCGTCCGGGATCTGCTGCGGGCCGGGGTAGCCGTAATAGCGCAGGCGCAAGTGGGTTGTCTGCGTCTCGCACAAGGGCTTTCGTGGCGCGCTGTACCCGTAGTGACCCGGCAGGTTGCAGGGAACAATCCGATGGAAGTTGTAGGAAGACGCGTCGCAGTCGTGGGGCCACAGGTCTGCACGGCAGGCAACCAACTCGCAGCGGGTGCCATGTGCCGCCAGCGGGTTGGGCATGGGCACGGTGATATGGCCCATGCCCAGGCTGTCGGCCACCCAACGGCGCTGCAGCGTGTCGCGCACCGTCACCATGCCTCCGCCAGCCGGTGCCGGCACCATCGCCAACTGCACGCGGTTCAGTTCGCACCATTCAACGCCGCTCTGGGCGTGTACCCATTCCGCGTGCAACTGGTTGTCTTGGCTGTAATAGATGCGGGGCAGGCCCACGGCCTGGGTCGCCGGTGGTTTTGAGACCTCGCGGCGCGGCGACGCCGCACGTGCGGTCACGCAGCCGTGGTAGCTGGCATTGAAGTCCGCCAGCGCGAGTCGGACCGCATAGTGGCCACCCCAGCTCCACAGATTCATGTACACCGTGCCGGCGCTCAGGATGATCTTGTCCTTCAGCACGACCCAATGGTTCGGAAACCACTCCAGGGGCGCACCGACCGCGCCGGGCGGGGAGCAAGCCGGCGTGACCGTGGCGCTGGTGAAGAGGTTGGCGTTGATGCACAGAAAGACATCCATGCTGCTGTCGAAATCGCTGGTGATCACACCATCGTCGGCCAGCGACTTGCCGCCCACAATGCTGGTGCGGTCCTCGACCCCACCCGGGTAGCAGCCGGTCTTCTCCAGCCAACGCTTGAATTCCGCAGGCAGGGTCAGGGTCGTCAGGTCGGACGCCGGCTGACCGCCGAACGTCGAGATCGGGAGGGGCGGGAAGATGTAGCCGCTGAGCGTGCAATGCTCGAACGAGCCCGCTTCGGTTGCGGCCAGGGCGCCGCACACCATCCAGACGCTTTCGGTGATGCGGTTGCCCACGCCCCATTGCCCGCTGGCATATACCGCCGGGTCGGGCACCTGCGGAATCTGCATCCACGTCGACGCAAGGTGTTCTGACGATGCGCTGACGGCGTAGTCGCCGATCTTCGCGCTGCCCTTGGCGTAGAGGTCGATGGTGAAACGCGCCACCGCCGCTGGGTCGCGATAGGCCCAGGCGCGCAGAAAAGCCACTTGGCCGCAGGTGCCGAAGCAGGCCTGCGCGATCGCATCGGGGTTGTCCAGCAGCCGCAACAGACTGCGCGCCACCCTGAACGCGTCAAGCTGCCACGGGGTAGGCAGCGTGCTCATCGGATCGAAGGCCTGCAATGCAAACGGCTTGACCACCGGGAGATAGTCGTACGACATCCTGGGCTCCTTGTTGTGTGTGGGATTCGGGCTGAAGCCTTCTGTTGCCCAAGGCCGCTGATGCCCGCCCCTGCGTGTCACGGCCAAAATTCATTCGCTTGGCTGCATGGTGCGCCGAGGCGGCTCCTGCGGCGACAGGTGGCATTGCGAAAGCTCAATCAACCTGCTCAAAAGCGGGTTGCTCCGGACGCTTCGTGGTTGCCCTTCGGCTTTGCGATGGTGCGCCCGGTGATCTCCCCAACAAGCGCAGCTACGACATCAAGACCGTTTCACCCGAAACAGCGCGCTGGTCCAGGACTCGAAGACCCGGTACGCATACAGCTACGAGGAGACAGGCACGGTGGTCAGTACGCCGCCGGGCGGCCTGTTCGATGGTGATGCCGTTCGTTGTGTGGGCATGACCCCAGTCGACCAGTGGCTGGCAAGCTCGCCCTCACCGCTTGGCATTTATTTTGGGGGCAAGGCCCTGGAGGGGAGCTGTCAGGGTTTGCAGGCATAGGGCCATCGTGCCTGTGCTGCTAGATTGATTCGAGACAGATGACCACCCCGACGTTTTATTTCTCACTTGATAAGTTGCTGAAAATATGAAATATCTCATTGCCATTGCAACGCTGAGTGCAGCGACACTTTTGACTGCGTGCGGGGGCTCCGACGAGACAGTGCTTGTCGATGAAAACCGCATCGATGTCATTCGTTCTGACGCGCCAGCGCTGGCAGCTTTGGGGTCCTACAGCGTGGGTGTGAAGACCATGAGCTTCACACATGCCAATCAACTCGACGTCGTGAATGCCAAGGCGGACGGGACCACACCCACCTACAACCGGCCCCTGACCGTGGAGGTCTGGTATCCGGCCAGGCTGGCTGCAGGTCAGGCAGCGGCGGGTGAGTACAAGGCCATGACACGCGATGGCAAGACCACCGTTTCACTCTTTGGCAAAGCCGTTCGCGATGCATCTGCAGATGCCAGTGGTGGGCCGTACCCGCTGATCATCATGTCGCACGGTTACCCAGGCAACCGTTTCCTGCTGAGCCATCTGGGCGAAAACCTGTCGAGCAAGGGTTATGTGGTGGTCTCCATCGACCACACCGACAGCAACTATGAAAACATCCGCGCCTTCGGCAGCACCTTGCTCAACCGGTCCTTGGACCAGTTGTTTGTGCTCAATGAAATGGCCAAGCTCAACGCCAATGATTCCGACGCCACACTGAAAGGCCTGGTCAATGCCGACAAAACTGCTTTGATCGGTTATTCGATGGGCGGATACGGTGCGTTGAACACGGTAGGCGCAGGCTTCACTGCGGCCAGCGTTGGCTTCACCTGGGGCACGCCCAACGGCGCATTGGCGGTTCGCCAGCAAGGCAACCCAACTTACCAAGCGTCATTGGACAGCCGTATCAAGGCCGCCGTCGCATTTGCACCATGGGGTTACAACGCCGGTTTTTGGGATGCAACCGGTCTGGCCGGCGTTCGGACCCCGGTGTTTTTCGTGGCAGGCAGCGTTGACAGCACTTCGGGCTATTCACCCGGCGTGCGCAACCTGTATGAAGGCAGCGTCAACGCGCAGCGCTATCTGTTGACTTACGAGAACGCCAACCACAACGCCGGTGCCCCGATCCCTGCACCCAAAGAGACACGCACGCTGACCTGCGGCACGGGCGCCAGCGCATTTGCCTGCTCGGAGCACTACACCGACGCGGTCTGGGACAACGTGCGGATGAACAACATTGCACAGCATTTCACGACGGCGTTTTTGAACAAATACCTGAAGGCTGATGCGGCCATGGATGGGTATTTGGATTTGGTGCCCAATGCCATTGATGGCCGCGACGGCACCTACTGGAAGGGTTTTGCGCCCAACACCGCAGTGGGTCTGCGTCTGGAAAAGCTTCCCGCAGCCAATTGAGCAGGTTCCAGGCGGTGCGCCGGAGCGGCGCGCGCTGGCCTCAGCGCTTGAAGGCCAGCACCAGCACGCCGCCGGCCACCATCGCGATGCCGGCCCATTCGCGCAGTGACGGCCGCTCGCCGAGGAAGGCAAACGCGAAGATGGCCACCAGCACCAGGCTCAACTTGTCGACGGGCGCGACCTTGGACGCGTCGCCGATTTTCAGCGCCCGGAAGTAGCAGACCCACGACGCGCCGGTCGCCAGGCCCGACAGGCCCAGAAACAGCCAGGTCTTGCCCGACAGCGCGAACGGGTTGCTCCATTTGCCGGCCAAGCCGACGAAGGCAGACAGCACGACGATGATGACCGCCGTGCGGATCAGCGTAGCCAGGTCGCTGTCGACGCCCTGGATGCCGACCTTCGCGAAGATGGCGGTCAGCGCCGCGAACACGGCCGACAAGAGTGCCCAGTAGAACCAACCGTTCGACGATGCCATGGTGCGTGCTCGCTGGTGAGGGGGGCGCTTGCTCGGCCTGGCGACCAGCGCCATCGGGCTGCAGATGCCGGGCCGCCACGGGTAGGCCCCGCGCCGGCCGATCGTAGCGGTGTTCGGCCGCCCTGGCCGCTCCGGCTGTCACCTGGGCGCAGGCCGCACAACGGGCCGGCCGCCAGAATCTGCCGCACCCCAGCCAGCGGAGACCGCCATGCACGACATCCTCATCCAGGGCGGCACCGTCGTCGACGGCACCGGTGCGCCGGCCCGCCAGGCCGATGTGGCGGTGCAGGGCGGCAGCATCGTGGCGGTGGGCCAGGGCCTGGGCAGCGCCCATCGGGTGGTCGACGCCGGCGGCCTGCTGGTGACACCTGGCTTTGTCGATATCCACACCCACTACGACGGCCAGGCCACCTGGGACGCGTTTCTCACGCCCAGCTGCTGGCATGGCGTGACCACCGCAGTGTTCGGCAACTGCGGCGTGGGTTTTGCACCGGTCAAGCCCGGCGCTACCGGCTATTTGATCAACCTGATGGAAGGGGTGGAAGACATCCCCGGCACGGTGCTGGCCGAAGGCATCACATGGACTTGGGAGACCTTTCCAGAGTACCTGGACGCGCTGGCCAGCCGCCAGTACGCGATGGACATCGGCGCGCAGCTGCCGCATGCCGCGCTGCGCTTTTATGCGATGGGCGACCGCGGCGCCGACCACACGGCCCGGCCCACCGCCGCTGAACTGGCGCTGATGGGCACGCTGGCCGAGCAGGCGCTGCAAGCGGGCGCGCTGGGCATCACCACCTCACGCACCACCAAGCACCGCGCGCGTGACGGACGCTACACCCCCAGCCTGACGGCGGCCGAGCCCGAGTTGTTCGCCATTGCGGGTGCCCTGCGGCGTGCCGGCAAGGGTGTGCTGGAGGTCAATTCCGATTTTGGCGACGGTGATTTCGAGATCCTGCGCGCGGCGGCCGAAGTGTCGGGTCGGCCGATGTCGTTGCTGCTCCTGCAGGTGGACAACGCGCCCGACCTGTGGCGCCGCACGCTCGACCAGATCCACGCCGCACGCCGCGCCGGGCTCGCCGTGACCGGGCAGGTGGGCGCCAAGAGCATTGGCGTGCTGTTCGGCCTGGAGACCAGCCGCAACCCGTTCGAGAACCACCCGGCCTGGGCGCCGCTGCTGCCGCTGGCGCCGCGCCAGCGCTACGAGCGCCTGCGCGACGACAGCGCGCTGCGCCAGCGCCTGGTCGACGAGCGCCCCACCGACGCGCTGACACGCTGGTTCGACAGCGCCTTTGCCCGCAGCTTTGCAATGGCGCCGGTGCTGGACTACGAGCCCGCGCCCGACCAGAGCCTGGTGGCCCGTGCCGCGCAGGCCGGCACGTCCGCCTGGGCGCTGGCGCTGCACACGCTGCTGGCCGAAGAAGGCAAGGGCCTGTTGCTGCATCCGTTCGAAAACTACAGCGGTGGCGACTTTGCGGTGGTGCAGCAGATGCTGGCCGACCCCGCCACGGTGATGGGCCTGGGTGATGCCGGCGCCCATGTGGGCCTGATCTGCGACGGCGCCGGGCCCACCTTCTTGCTCAAGCACTGGGCCCGCGACCGCAGCCGCGGCCCGCAGCTGGCGCTGGAAATGCTGGTCAAGAAGCAGACGCTGGACACCGCGGCGGTGTACGGCCTGCACGACCGTGGTGTGCTGGCCCCCGGCAAGCGCGCCGACATCAACATCATCGACTTCGCCGCGCTGGATTTGCTGCCACCGCAGGTGGCTTACGACCTGCCTGCCGGCGGGCGGCGCCTGCTGCAGCGTGCCTGCGGCTACCGCCACACCTTCGTGGCCGGCACCGCAGTGCTGCACGATGACGAACTGACCGGCCAGACGCCCGGGCGCTTGATCCGGGGTTGATCAGGGGTTGATCAAGGTTTGTGCAGGGCTGGTCCCGGGGGTTGGTCCGCCAATTGATCCGCACACTGCGGCAGCGGCGGCCTGCTCAGGGCCGCGCCAGCGCGCGTGCCAGCGCCGGGCGGGCGTAGCAGGCGTCGGCCCAGCGCTGCACATGGGTGTGCGCGCTGTAGTCGAAGCCGATGTTCTTCATCAGGTGCATCACGCCGGCCACGTTCAGGTCGGCCACGGTGAATTGGTCGCCCAGCAGCCAGGGGCGTTGCGCCAGCGCGGTGTCCAGCACCCGCAGCGGGCGCTGCAGGCCCTTGGTGGCACCCTCGGTCACCTTGGGGTTGCGCTTGTCTTCAGGCGTGAACAGCTTCTGCACCACGATCTGCATCTGCAGCGGCTCGATCTCGCTGATGGCCCACACGCTCCACTGCCAGGCCCGGGCTTCGTCTTGCGCATTGGCCGGGTACAGCGCGCCGCCGTGGTGCTTGGTCACATACAGGTTGATCGCCATCGATTCAAACAGCGTCAGGTCGCCGTCCACCAGCGTCGGGATGCGGCCGTTGGGGTTGACCGCCAGGTACTCGGCAGCCTTGGAATCAGCGCCGTAGGTGGTGGGCACATGGGTGTAGGCGATGCCGGTTTCTTCCATTCCCCAGACCGCGCGCAGTGCGCGCGAGGCCGAGGTGCCGTACAGGGTGGGCTGTGCCATGGGGTGCTTTTGGGTCAGGTTGTTTTTGCAGGATCAGGCCGCCACGGCCACGCCGCCGCGCACCAGCCGGCCGGGCAGGGCGCCGGTGGCTTCGCCGTTGCGGTAGGTGACGGTGCCCGCCACGATGGTGGCCACATAGCCGCTGGCGCGCTGGTGCATGCGCCGCCCGCCGGCCGGCAGGTCATGCACGACGGTGGGCACATGCACCTGCAGCCGGGCCAGGTCGATCAGGTTGATGTCGGCCTTGGCGCCCGGCACCAGGCAGCCCCGGTCGGCCAGCCCGGCCAGCGCGGCCGGCACGCTGGTGAGCGCGGCCACCGCCTGCGGCAGCGGGATGCGGTCGGCCTCGGCCGCATCCCGGGCCCAGCGCGCCAGGTAGCTGGTGGGGAAGCTGGCGTCGCAGATCATCCCGTAGTGGGCGCCGCCGTCGGCCAGGCCCACCACCGCCTGCGGGTGGCCCAGCATGGTGCGCACCGCCTGCAGATTGCCGTCGCGGTAGTTGGCTCCGGGCTGGTAGAACAGCGCGTGGCCGTCGTCGGCCAGCAGCAGGTCGTAGCTGAATTCCTCGATCGACTGGCCGGCGGCGTCCGCCAGCCGATCCAGGCGCTGCGACAGGTCGGGCTCGTAGTCGGCCTGGCTGCCCCAGGCATAGGAATACTGGAAGCTCTTCACCGTCTTCAGGTTCACCGGGTTGGTGTCGTCGGCCTGCTCGGCCAGCAGCTGCGCGCGCAGTGCCGGGTTGCGCAGCCGCGCCACCCGCTCGGCCAGCGGCAGGTGGGCGATGGCCTTGTAGCTGGGGTGGTAGGCAAACGCGTGGTAACTCAGCTCGAGCCCGTA
>JBBRJU010000047.1:0-9392 GCA_038218895.1 Burkholderiales bacterium | reverse complement strand
CGTTGCGCAACTCTAGCCGGGCCCGCTCCGCGCATCGGTGCGTTGCCGAACACTTCCATGCTGCACCCGCAACCATCGCTTGCAGGCACCCAACGCCAAGCCCGGTGTGTTCGTCAGCGCACATGCACAGGCCTGACCAGGGGCTAGGATGCGCCGGTCTGCACTGCATCGCGTTCGGATTGGCGGCTCCATGCTCATCGGCCTCAAAAAGTGGTTCAGCAGCGTGCTGCGCCGCCAGCATGCTGCGCGCCACCTCGGCCGCCATGTCGGCCGCCACCCCTTGCAAGATGCCTTTGCCGGCCACGGGCCGCTGCAGGCACTGCCGGCCGGTCAAAGCGGCGACTTGCTGCGCGCCGCGCGCGAAGCGCCGCCAGCCCTGCTGGCGCGGCTGAAATCGGACGCCGCCGGGCTGACCATGCGCGAGGCCGCTGCCCGGCTGGCACGCGTCGGGCCGAACGCCGTCGAGCACGACCCGCCACCACCCGCCTGGCTGCACCTGTGGCACTGCTACCGCGACCCGTTCAACCTGCTGCTGACGGCACTTGCGGTCGTGTCCTGGGCGGTGCAGGACGCCAAGGCGACGGTGGTCATCGGCGTGATGGTGGTGCTGAGCACCGGCGTGCGCTTCGTGCAGGAGCGGCGGTCCAACCACGCAGCAGAGGCGTTGCGGGCGATGGTCAGCAACACCGCCACCGTGCTGCGCCGCGACCGCGCTGCGCCGATCGAGCTGGCGCAGCGCCGGCTGGTGCCGGGCGACGTGGTGCAGCTGTCGGCCGGTGACATGATTCCAGCCGACTGCCGCGTGCTGGCCGCCAACGACCTGTTCGTCGCGCAGTCGGCAATGACAGGCGAATCACGGCCGGTGGAGAAAAGCGCTGAAGCGCACGGCGACACCGGCACGCCGCTGGGTCCCGATCGTGCTGGTGGTCAGCGGGCTGGTGCAGGGCAACTGGCTGCAGGCGTTCCTGTTCACGCTGGCGGTGCGGTGGGCCTGACACCCGAGATGCTGCCGATGATCGTGACCACCACGCGGGCCAAGGGCGCGGTCGTGTTGTCGCGGCAAAAGGTGGTGGTCAAGCGCCTGGACGCGATCCAGAACTTCGGCGCGATGGATGTGCTGTGCACCGACAAGACCGGCACGCTGACGCGGGACCAGGTGGTGCTGGGCCACCATGTCGATGCATTCGGCCAGCCGTCGGACGACGTGCTGGCGCTGGCCTTCCTCAACAGCCACGACCAGACCGGGCTGAAGAATCTGCTCGACCGCGCGGTGCTGGCGCATGTGGAACTGCCCGCCGAGCTCAAGATCGCGCAGGACTACCGCAAGATCGACGAGATCCCGTTCGACTTCCAGCGCCGGCGCATGTCGGTGGTGGTGTCCCGGCGGGTGGATGGCCGCGACGAACACCACGCACTGATCTGCAAGGGCGCACGCGAGGAAGTGCTGGCCTGCTGCACGCGGGTGCGCACCGCCGCCGGGCCCACGCCCACCGACGCGCCGCTGGACGCCGCCCTGCTCGACCGTGCGCAGCAGGCCGCCCACGCGCTGAACGAGGACGGCCTGCGCGTGGTCACCGTGGCCATGAAGGAACTGCCGCCCGAGCAGACCGCCTGCGCGGTGGCCGATGAAGGCGGGCTCACGCTGGTCGGCTACATCGCCTTCCTCGACCCGCCCAAGGACACCGCCGCACCCGCGCTGCAGGCGTTGGCTACCCACGGTGTGCAGGTGAAGGTGCGCACCGGTGACAACGGCCTGGTCACCGCGCGGGTGTGCCGGCAGGTGGGCCTGGCCGTCGACCGTGTGGTGCTGGGTGCCGAGATCGAGGCCATGGACGATGCCGCACTGGGCGCAGCGGTGCAGCAGCACCAGGTATTCGCCAAGCTGTCGCCGATGCACAAGGAGCGCATCGTGCGTGCGCTGCGCGCGCAGAGGCCACGTGGTCGGCTTCATCGGCGACGGCATCAACGACGCGCCGGCGCTGCGCGCCGCCGACATCGGCATCTCGGTCGATTCGGCGGTGGACATCGCCAACGAGGCGGCCGACATCATCCTGCTCGACAAGAGCCTATTGGTGCTCGACTGCGGCGTGATCGAGGGCCGCAGCACCTTCTGCAACATGCTCAAGTACATCCGCATGATGGCCAGCTCGAACTTCGGCAACGTGCTGTCGGTGCTGGTGGCCAGTGCCCTGCTGCCGTTCCTGCCGATGCTGCCGCTGCAGCTGCTGGTGAAAAACCTGACGTACGACATCTCGCAGACTGCGATGCCGTTCGACAACGTCGACGCCGAACTGGTCGCCAAGCCGCTGCAGTGGAACCCCACCGACATCGGCCGCTTCATCCTCTTCTTCGGCCCGGTGAGCACGGTGTTCGACCTCGGCACCTTTGCGGTGCTGTGGCGGGTGTTCCAGGCGCAGACGGTGGCGCAGCAGGGCTTGTTCCAGTCAGGCTGGTTCGCCGTGGGCCTGCTCACCCAGACGCTGGTCGTGCACATGCCGCGCACGCCGCGCCTGCCCTTCATCGACAGCCGCGCTGCCTGGCCGCTGATGGTGGTTGCGGCGGCCATCGTGGTGCTCGGCCTGTGGCTGCCGCAAGGCCCGCTGGCGGGCGACTTCAAGCTGCAGGCGCTGACGGCGGCGTACTTTCTCTGGCTGGCGGCCATCCTGATCGGCGATGCGCTGCTGGCCACCGCGATGAAGCGCTTCTACATTCGTCGCTTCGGCTGGCAAGTGTCAACCACACCACAGACAACGAGGACCCGCATGAACGCCACCCACCCGCTGCGCCGCGCCGACCTGGTCCGCATCGCCACCGAGGCGATGGTCGAGCGCGGGCTGGAGCCGGTCTTTCCGCCGTCGGTGCACGACCAGCTCGCCGCCATCGCCGGGCCTGGCCGCAGCGACGATCCGCACATCCGCGACCTGACCTCGCTGCCCTGGTGCTCGCTGGACAACGACGACTCGCTCGACCTCGACCAGCTCACTGCCGCCCGCGCGCTGCCCGATGGCCGCGTCAAGCTGTTCGTGGCCATCGCCGACGTTGATGCGCTGGTCACCAAAGGCTCGGCCATCGATGGCCATGCGTGGACCAACACCACCTCGGTCTACACCTCGGCCAAGGTGTTCCCGATGTTGCCCGAGCGGCTGTGCACCGATCTGACATCGCTGAACCCCGGGCAGGAGCGGCTGGCGCTGGTGACCGAAATGGACGTGGCGGCCGACGCGACGATCCTGCAATCGACCGTGCACCGCGCGCGTGTGCGCAGCCAGGCCAAGCTGGCCTACGACGCCGTGTCGGCCTGGATCGACGGCAGCGGCGCGCTGCCCGAGCCGGCCCGCGCCGTGCCGGGCATGGACACGCAGCTGCGGCTGCAGGACGAGGTCGCGCAGCGGCTGCGCGCCCGCCGCCACGCGCAGGGCGCGCTCGAGTTCCAGACCTTCCAGCCGCGCGCCGCCTTCGACGGCGAGCGGGTGGTCGACATCCGGCTGCAGGAACAGAACCGCGGCCGCCAGCTGATCGAGGAACTGATGATCGCCACCAACGCCTGCACCGCGCGGTTTCTCGCCGCCGCCGGCGGCGCGTCACTGCGCCGCGTGGTGCGCTCGCCCGAGCGCTGGGCGCGCATCGTCACAGTGGCCAGCCGCTACGGTGAAGTGCTGCCCGACACGCCGGACCCCCGCGCGCTGGAGCGCTTCCTCGCGCGGCGCCACCAGGCCGACCCGCTGCGGTTCCCCGACCTGTCGCTGGTGATCGTCAAGCTGATGGGCTCCGGCGTGTATGTGGTCGAAGCACCGCAGGACGAGCCGATCGGCCACTTCGGCCTGGCGCTGCGCGACTACACCCACTCCACCGCACCCAACCGGCGCTATCCTGATCTGGTGACGCAGCGCATGGTGAAGGCCGTGCTCGGCGGCAGCGCGCCGCCCTACAGCATGGCCGAACTGCAAGCGCTGGCGCTGCACTGCACCCAGCAGGAAGACGCGGCGCAGAAGGTCGAGCGGCGCATGCGCAAGACCGACGCCGCCTTGCTGCTGTCGACGCACCTGGGGCAGCGCTACGACGCCATCGTCACCGGGCGCACCAGCAGCGCCACCTTCGTGCGTGTCTTCGCCCCGCCGGTGGAAGGCATGCTGGTGGGCCGGCATGCCGACGTCGACGTGGGCGAGACGCTGCGCGTCAAGCTGGTGGCGACCGACGTCGCGCATGGCTTCATCGATTTTGAGCGCGACGACTAAGGCGACGCTGACCAAGCCCCAGCGGATGCGCAGTGTCTCGATTCAGGATGCGCGGCAAGGCGCAAACGACAGCCATGGCCTAGCGATGGTGTGGATTTGCAACGCCGCAGAGCGCCCAAAGCGAGGCGCTGCGCGCCGCGCGGGACTTGTTCAGCGTTGCCCTGACCGGCCGCCGCATGCGTCATGGTGCATCGCCGAACTGTCAAACCAAATGCGCCGCGCCAGGCTGAGCCAGCACATCAGTGGCCCGAAGTTGCAGCCGTGCCGGGCGGGCACAGCACCACAGGCCAGAACGACCACGGGGCTGCGGGATAGCGTGCGCTGTTGGCCGTGCGCAGCACAGGCCAGCCTCGCCGTGCGCATTGATACCGCCATCGTCCGACACTACACCAGCCTTTGCGCCATGCTCGCAGTCTCGCCCTGGACGTGGGCGCTGCCGTTCTGTCACCAATTCCATGGAGCACACCCGCCATGTCCAGCCACGCCACAAAAGAGCCTGGGTACCAAGTCGTTCGCAAACTTGCCGATATCGAGGTGCGCCAATACGCCGCCTATGCCGTCGCTGAAGTCGTGGTGGCCGGCCCGGCGGGCGACGCGGGCGGACAAGCGTTTCCCATCCTGGCGGGCTACATCTTCGGCAAGAACAAGGGCGCGCGGAAGTTCGCGATGACCGCGCCGGTGACGCAGGTGGCCGCGCCAGTGAAGTTGCAGATGACAGCGCCGGTGACGCAGACCGCTGCCGCCGGCGGCTTCATCGTGCAATTCGTGCTGCCCGAGGGTGTCACCATGGCCAGCGCGCCCGAACCAACGGATGCGCGTGTGCAACTGCGCGCGGTGGTGCCCGCGCAGATGGCCGTCATCCGCTACTCTGGCTTCTGGTCGCAATCGAACTTCGCCGAGCACCTGGCCAAGCTGCAGGCGGCCATGCGGGTTGCCGGGCTGGCATGGACAGGCGAGCCGGTGAACGCGCGCTACAACGCGCCGTTCACGCCGTGGTTCATGCGCCGAAACGAGATCTGGCTGCACCTGGCAAAACCCCAGGTGCAGGCCGGCTGATCAGCCGGGATGCGCCGCTCAGCCATCACGTGCAAATTCCAGGGCGAGGGTGCCGGAGTTTCCAGTTCACACCTGCATGAGCGACTCCAGCACCGCATTTCCCCGGCTCAACGAGCCGGCTCCAGACTTCTCGGCCAAGACCACACCTGGCGACCGCAGCTGGGCCGAATACAAGGACAGATGGTTGATCTTGTTCCCGCACCCGAAAGCATGCGCCGATGACCGACCTCGCGGGAAGCGCGCCAAAAGCCCTGCTTGCCGGGGCGACCGACGGGGTCACGCACCAAGCACACGATGAGGAACCACTGCTGCAAGTCTCGGACCTGAAGGTCACGCTCGAGGGCAAAGTGGTCCTCGAGAAGCTGTCCTTCACCGTGCAGCAGGGCGAGGTTCTCACCATCCTCGGTCCGAACGGTGCGGGAAAGACGATCTTGCTTCGCGCGCTGCTCGGCACCTTGCCGCATGAATGAACGATCACATGGAAGAAGGGAACGCGCACCGGCTATGCCCCGCTGCGGCTTCCCCACATCCGCGACATCCCGCTGACAGTGCAGGATTTCTTCGCGCTGAAGAACGGTGCCGGGCCGGACGTCGGCCGGATGCTCCATGCGCCGGGGCTCGGCAGGGAGACAGGACCTCCGCTCTCGACGCTGACTCCGGAGAACCTCCAACGCCTGCTCGGGACCGAGGTCCAGTTCTACGCGCACAAGCACGCATAGCCGATGCATGCCTTTCTCCTCAGTCTGGTTGCTGCCGCGTTCATGCCATCCCGGGCGTGACCTGATCTGGCGCATCGAGCTGAGAACAAAGTTGCCGATGGAGGCCGTGACAGCCGTCGTATTCGCCTCTGGCGTGGCGATCGCGTTTTTGTTCTTGCCGGTCGCGCAGGCCGAGGCGGCGCTGGTTGGCGACATCTCGAAGGTGGGGGTGGCTGACACCGCGCTGTCGGTCGTCGCGTCACTCGCCATCATCATCACGGTGAAGTGCACGTACAAGAAGCTGGTTCTCGGCAACATTTCGGAAGATCTCGCCGCCTCCGAGGGGATCAACGTCAAGCGGTACAACCTGATCTACCTCTGCATGATCGCTGTCATCGTGGCGCTCGGGGTGAAGATGGTCGGTGGTCTTTTGACCGCGGCATTGGTCGCCATTCCCCCGGCAGCGGCACGCAACCTTGGCAAGAGCCTGAGGCAGTACACCTTCGGCGCGCTGGCCATCGGCATCACGTCTGCGGTTCTGGGCGTTGTGCTGTTCCACGCCACCGGTTTGCCTGCCGGCCCGTTGATCGTGCTGGTGAGCACGGCCATCTTTCTTGTGACGCTGGCTTTTGCCCGGTGAGGGCCGGGGCTGGGCAATGCATTGAGACATCGCAATGCAAGCACGGGGGGCTTGCCGTTAAGCTGGTTCGGTCACAGAGTCAAAGAGTCAGGAGGTTCAGATGCGCCGAATTTACTTTCTCGTTCCGACGGTTGTGTCGGCGCGGGCCATCGTCGATGAACTGCTGCTGAAGCGCATCGATGAACGCCACATTCACGTCGTCGCGCGCGAGGACACGCCGCTCGAAGACTTGCCGGCCGCGCGGGTCGCGCAGAGTTCTGACCTGGTGCCGGCGCTGCAACGCGGCGCTGCCGCTGGCGGGCTGACCGGCCTGCTCGCCGGGCTGGTGGCGGTTGCATTTCCGCCCGCCGGCCTGGTGCTCGGTGGCGGCGCTGCATTGGGGCTGACGCTGTTCGGCGCAGGCTTCGGTGCCTGGATGTCGAGCATGGTTGGTGTGGGCCTGCCCAACAGCCGCATCGAGCAGTACCAGTCCGCGATCGAATCGGGTCAGTTGCTGATGATGATCGACGTGCGGCGCGATCGGGTCGCGGAGATCGAGGGCCTGGTCACCGGCCACCATCCGCAAGCCGATCTCGAAGGCATCGATCCGATGATCCCGATTTTTCCCTGAGCAATCGCCATTGCCATCATCATGGCAATCGAAGTCGCAGCTGCGGTCGCAGTTGTGCCCATCACGCAGTCTCGGCCTGGTTCGGGTTTTGACTGCGACAAAGGAGAGCAACATGAATGAGCTGTCACCGGCAGAGGTGCAAGCGTTGCACGAGGCCCTGGACGATGAACACCTCTCCTGGACGACCTACGACCAGGTGATTGCCGACTTCGGCGAACTGCGGCCCTTCACCCACATCCGTGACGCGGAAGCGCGCCACATCGGGGCGCTGACCGGTCTGTTCGGGCGCTACGGCATCCCGCTGCCCGCCAACAGTTGGCCAGGGCGGGCACCGCGCTACGCCAACGTGCAGGCCGCCTGCGAAGCGGCGGTTGCCGCCGAAATCGCCAATGGCGAGATGTATGAACGGCTGCTCACCACCACCCAGCGCTTGGACATCCTCGGTGTCTTGCGCAATCTTCAGGCGGCCTCGCAGCAACGGCACCTGCCTGCGTTTCAGCGCTGCGCACAACGTGACGGCAGCGGCGGCGGCGGCGGTGGTGGTGGTGGTGGTGGTTGTGGTTGTGGCGGGGGCGGTGGGGAACGCCATCGCCGTGGCCCATGCGCGCGGGCTTGAATGGGCATGCCGGGTGTGCGCCTGGTCAATCCACCTTGGCATCCCATGTCGCCCGGCCCGCGCGTGTGCGCGCCAGCTGGCCTGATGCGCCCTGATGACTGATCGTCTGGCGGTCCTGCCGCAGTACCTGTTGCCCAAAACCGCGCTGACGGTCCTGGCGGGTCGATTTGCCGCGTCGCAATGCCGATGGTTCACGAGATGGGTGATCCCCTGGTTCATCGCGCGCTACCGCGTGAACATGGCCGAGGCGGCCAACCCCGACCCCGCCGGCTACGCCAGCTTCAACGACTTCTTCACCCGTGCGCTGCGCCCCGGTGCCCGGCCGCTGGCGCAGGCCGACTGCGTCAGCCCGGTGGACGGCACTGTCATCCAGTGCGGCCCGATCGATGGCGACCAGATCCTGCAGGCCAAGGGCCACCGCTACAGCACCCGCGCGCTGGTGGGGGGCGACGCCGTCCTTGACGCGCAGTTTGACAACGGCCAGGCCGTGACCCCGTACCCGAGGCCGCGCGACTACCACCGCATCCACATGCCCTGCGCGGGGCGTCTGCTGCGCATGATCCACATTCCGGGCGACCTGTTCTCGGTCAGTCCGGCCACGGTGTGCGGCGTACCCGGCTTGTTCGCGCGCAACGAACGCGTGGTCTGCGTTTTTGAGTCGGCCCGCGGCCCGTTTGTGCTGACCCTGGTCGGCGCCACCATCGTCGGCAGCATTGCCACCGTCTGGCATGGCGTGGTGAACCCGCCGCGCCCGGGCGTGGTGCGCGCATGGCGTTACCACGATCAGGCCATCGTGCTGGGCCCGGGCGACGAAGTGGGCCGCTTCCTGCTCGGCTCGACGGTGGTCATGCTGTTCCCCGCAAATACACGCCGGTTCCAGGCCGACTGGATACCGGGGCGCAGTGTGCGCATCGGCGAGGCCATGGCCGGCGGCGCAGCAGACCGCGCGCTGCAAAGTCGCGGCGCAGCTGGCGTTTAAAGACAGGTTGGCCGGCCTCGTGCCGGCCATGAAGTGCGGGCATCACGGCGCGCACGGGCAAGGCTGCAGGCCCGGCGTCAATCTTCCGCCGGCCAAAGCCTTGCCGTGCCCGGCGCCGCCACCGGCACGGCACAGGCAGCCTGCAGGAAGTCCACCAGCGTCTTTGCATGCGCAGCCATCGCTGCGCGCAGGTCATGGTCACCGTCGACCAGCAGCAGGCGCGCGTGGCCTGAAGCGGCCAGCAGGCGCCTCGCGTCGTCGGGCGGCACGGTGGCGTCGCTGCGGCCGTGCACCAGCAAAGTCGGGCAGTGCACACCGACGATGGTGTGGATCGGCGCGATGGCGTCGAAGCTGGTGCCGATCACCCGTTGCACATGCCGCATCACATACCAGCCCAGCACCGGATACGGCACCCGCTTCTCGGCCATGAAACGCCGCATCACCTCATACGGGTGCGCAAAGGCAGACAGGCTGATCACGGCGCGCACATCGTCATGCTTGGAGGCGTACAACAGCGCGGCGGCCGCACCGACCGAGTGCCCCAGCAGCGCCAGCCGG
>JBBRJU010000046.1:0-9446 GCA_038218895.1 Burkholderiales bacterium | reverse complement strand
AAGGAAGAACACCACGCCTCGCGCAATGTCAACGTCACCGGCAGCTACAGGATCACCGGCTGGACGCCCGACCAGCGCATCACCCTGGCCGCCAATCCCGACTGGTGGGACAAGGCCAACGCCAGCAATGTCACCGAGGTGATCTACACCCCGATCAAGGCCGACGCGACACGCGTTGCGGCGCTGCTGTCGGGCGACGTCGACATCGTGACCGACCTGCCCACCCAGGATGTGGCCCGGCTGCGCGGCGACAGCAAGCTGAAGGTGCTGGACGGCAACGAGGTGCGCACCATCTTCATCGCGCTGGACCAGTTCAGCCCTGAGCTGAAATACAGCGACGTGAAGGGCAAGAACCCGTTCAAGGACAAGCGGGTGCGCGAGGCGCTGAACATCGCCATCGACCGCGAGGCCATCAAGCGCGCCACCATGCGCGGGCTGTCGCTGCCGGCGTCGATCATCGTGGCACCAGGTGTGAACGGCCACAGCGCGGAGGTCGACGCGCCGATCAAGCCCGACCCCGAGCGCGCCAGGAAGCTGCTGGCCGAGGCCGGCTACCCCAACGGCTTCGAATTCCAGCTGAGCTGCCCGAACAACCGCTATGTCAACGACGAGGAGATCTGCCAGAACCTGGTGTCGATGTGGGCACGCGTCGGCATCAAGACCAAGCTGGCCTCCGAAGGCTTTGCCACCTTCATCCAGAAGGTGCAGAACTTCGACACCAGCGCCTACCTGCTGGGCTGGGGCGTGGCCACCTTCGACGCACAGTACAGCCTGCAGTCGCTGGTGCGCACCCGCACCACCGGCGCTGACGGCAACTTCAACTTCGGCCGGGTGAGCGACGCGCAGGTCGACAAGCTGGTGGACGCGATGAAGACAGAGACCGACATCGCCAAGCGCAACAGCCTGATCCGCGAGGCACTGCTGCGCACGCGGGACGAATACCTGTATGTGCCGCTGCACCACCAGATGCGGCCCTGGGCGATGAAGGCCAGCGTGACCACGCTGCACCGCGCTGACGACCGGCCTGCAGCGCGGTTCACGAACGTGAAGTGACGCTGACTGACCGCTGAAAACAGGGGCCTTGCGGGGCCCCGTTGTACTTCTGCCCATGTCGGGCATCGGTTGCCATGCGCCGCACGGGATGGTCGACCCGGGGCGCTGCGCTGTCCGCCGCGGCGTTTGAGCAGCTGACTATCGAACTTCGGCGCGCAGACGAGGATGGCAGTGCTCGAAGGTCAAGACCCCGAGCGCCCCGACAAGATCGCTGCCATCATCGAACGCCGGCTTTTGGTCTCCAAGCTGAACGACAGGAACGAGTCAGACCCCGCCCTCACGCAAAATCGTACGGCCCGCCCTTCTTCAGCGCACGCTGGTAAGCCGGCCGGGCGTGGATGCGCTGCAGGTAGGCCAGCATCCGGGGATGCGATGCGTCCAGGCCGGCGCGCTGCTTGGCCGCCTCCAGTGGAAAACTCATCATGATGTCGGCGCCGGTGACATCGTCACCGGCCAGCCAGGGGCTCCTGCCGAGTTCGGTCTCGATGAAGTCGAACTGGCGCTTCAGGTTGGGCCACACCATCACGCCCATCACCTTCTGGCTGATGGCCTTGGCGATGGGCCTGATGAAGAACGGCATCGGTGCCTTCTGTACCTCGTCGAACACCAGCTTGAACAGCAGCGGCGGCATGGCCGAGCCTTCGGCAAAGTGCAGCCAGTAACGGTGGCGCAGAAAATCCGGCGTACCCGCCGCAGGGCGCATGCGGCCGTCGCCAAAGGCGTCGAGGATGTACTCGACGATGGCGCCAGTCTCGGCCACGGTGGTGTCGCCGTCGACGATCACCGGGCTCTTGCCCAGCGGGTGTACCGCCAGCAACTCTTTCGGTGCCAGCATGGTCTTGGCATCGCGCTGGTGGTGGCGGATCTGATAGGGCACGCCCAGCTCTTCCAGCAGCCAGAGCACACGCTGCGAGCGCGAATTGTTGAGGTGGTGGACGACCAGCATGGACGCTTCTTTCAAGAGTTGGGAAATGGGGGCGGTGGGCAGCCGGCCGCATGCCAGGCCAGCAGGCCCCGGGCCGCCACCACGCCACTGGCGAAACAGGCGCTGAGCAGGTAGCCGCCGGTGGGTGCCTCCCAGTCGACCATCTCGCCGGCGACGGACACGCCGGGCAGCGCGTACAGCATGCCGTGGCCATCCAGCGCGTCGAAGCGCACACCGCCGGCGGTGCTGATGGCCTCGTCGATCGGCCGGGGCGCCTCCACGGTGACCGGCCAGGCCTTGAGCCGCCGCGCCAGGTCTTGCGGCGCCGTGGCCACCAGTCCAGACAGCTGTTCGGCGCTGAGCGTCTCGCGCAGCAGCGCGGCCTTCACGCCGTCCAGCCCGGCGTGTTCCTTCAGATGGTTGGGCAGGCTGCGCGCGCCACGGCCCTTGGCCAGCGCGGTGGCCAGCTGGTCCACGCTGCGGGCGGGCAGCAGGTCGAGCAGCAGCGTGGCGCTGCCATGGCGGGCAATGGCCTCGCGCAGCCGGGCCGATGCGGCATACACCAGGCTGCCTTCGATGCCGGTGGCGGTGACGACGAATTCACCCGGCCGGTCGAAGGCCGGGCCCTGGCCGTCATCGAAGTGCAGGCGCACCGATTTCATCGGCACACCGGCAAAGCGCTGGCTGAAGTAGGCGCTCCAAGCAACGTCGAAGCCGCAGTTGGCCGGCCGCAGCGGCGCCACGTTCACGCCGCAGTCAGCCAGGTGCGGCAACCAGGCGCCGTCACTGCCCAGCCGCGCCCAACTGGCGCCGCCCAGGGCCAGCAGCACGGCGTCGGCCTGCTGCTGCTGCGGGCCGGCAGGGGTGTCGAAGCGCAGCAGGGTGGGGGCGTCGTCAGCTTGCCAACCCAACCAGCGGTGGCGCATGTGCAGGCGCAGGCCGGCGGCGCGCAGCCGGTGCAGCCAGGCGCGCAACAGCGGCGCGGCCTTCATCTCGGCCGGGAACACCCGGCCCGAGCTGCCCACGAAAGTGGCGATGCCCAGGCTGGCGGCCCAGCCACGCAGCGCCTGCGGTGGCAGGCCGGTCAGCCAGGGCGCGACGGCGGCAGCGCGGTCACCGTAGCGCGCAATGAAGGCCGCCAGCGGCTCGCTGTGGGTCAGGTTCAGTCCGCCCTTGCCGGCCAGCAGGAACTTGCGGCCGACCGACGGCATGGCGTCGTACAGATCGACCTGGGCGCCGCCTTGCAGCAGGACCTCTGCGGCCATCAGGCCCGCCGGGCCACCGCCGACGATGGCCACCCGCCAGACCGCCGGCGGCGATCCGCCGGTATCGGCCTGGGGGCTGCTGCTGGAGCTGGCTGGCATGGCGGCGAGTCTAGGGGCAGCAGACCGATGGCATGGCCGGGCATCCGGCACGGCGCGCCATGCGTATACGGTATGCCATCACCTGCCACCACAATTGCGCCACCATGCTGTTTGACCGCCCGCCGCCGGGCCGCGCCCTGGCGCGCCACGCACTGCTCTGCCTGCTGTTGCTGGGCGTGCTGCTGCATGGCCAGGCCGGGGTGCTGCGGCAGTGGCTGGGTGCAGCGCACTGGCACGCCCAGACCAGCGCTGCGGCCACAACAGCCCCGGGCGGCGCCGGCTGGCTGGCGCGGGCGCAGGCATGGCGCCAGGCTGTGCAGGCGCGCAGCCCGCTGACCGGCGGGCATGCAGCGCCTGGCCACCACCACGGCGGCAGTGAACGCCACCACCACAGCCTCCAGGACGCCACGGTGGTGGCGCTGGAGCGTGGCGGCGACAGCGCCGACCCGCTGGCCGATACGCTGGCCGGCAGCCTGGTGCAGCCCTTGGGGTTGGCCAACCTCTTGCGTTGGCCGCGCACCGCCGACGCGGCCGCAGCGCACTGGCCGCTCGCCAGCGCGCCCGCCTGGCGAGACGCCTCCACCCGCCAGCCCGAGCGCCCGCCGCGCGGCTGAGGCAGGGCACCGGCACACGGCCGAGCGGCGCAGGCCCGGCCAGGTCGTCGCGCCTTTCTCCACCCAGCCACTTCCGGCCCGACCGAACAGCAGCGGGCCGGCACATTGCCATGCCGCCGTGCGCCGACATGCCGGGCATGGCCCACCCCCGACTCCGCAGGACCCACACCATGACGAATTGCCAGCAACTGCACCCGCAACTGCACCCAAACCCGCACCCGCACCCGCACCCGCTGCCGACAATGCGCCGCCACGGCAACCGCAGCCGTCGCAAGCCGCCATCCAGGTTGCGCGCCACCGCCTGGCTGGCCACCGGCCTGCTGGTGCCGGCCTTGCCGGCCCTGGCACAGGACAACGTAGCCGCCGCCCAGGTCGAGATCACCGGCCGCCATTACGACAACACGGTGGGCAGCAGCGACGCTGCCTCACAAGGCGTGATCCGCGCCGAGTTGCTGAAGAACCGCCCTGCCCTGCGCCCCGGCGAGGTGCTGGAGTTCGTGCCCGGCCTCATCGTCACCCAGCACTCGGGCGACGGCAAGGCCAACCAGTATTTCCTGCGCGGCTTCAACCTCGACCACGGCACCGACTTCGCCACCACCGTCAACGGCCTGCCGGTCAACATGCCCAGCCACGGCCATGGGCAGGGCTACAGCGACCTGAACTTCCTGCTGCCTGAACTGGTGGACCGCATCGCCTACCGCAAGGGCCCGTACTTTGCGCAGAACGGCGACTTTGCATCAGCAGGTTCGGCCGACATCGTCTACCGCACCCAGCTCGATGCGCCGTTTGGCGCCGTCACGCTGGGGCAGAACGGCTTTCGCCGCGGGGTGGCGGGCGGCTCCACCGGCCTGGGCAACGGCCTTGCGCTGCTGGGCGCCCTGGAACTGCAATCCAACGACGGCCCCTGGACCGTGCCCGAAGGCATGCACAAGACCAATGCCGTGCTCACCTTGAGCGGTGGCACCACAGCCCACGGCTGGCAGGCCAGCCTGATGCACTACCAGGCAACGTGGATCTCGACCGACCAGATCCCGCAGCGGCTGATCAATACCGGCAGCTTCAACGGCCAGCCTTTCGGCCGCTTCGACACCCTGGATGCCACCAGCGGCGGCGACACCCGGCGCACCAGCCTGTCGGCGCAGTGGCAACGCCAGGGCACGGCGTCCAGCAGCAAGTTGTCGGCCTACCTGATCGACTACGGGCTGGACCTGTTCTCCAACTTCACCTATGCGCTGGAGCGGCCCGCCGCTGGCGACCAGTTTGCGCAGCGCGACAGCCGCCGCGTCTACGGCCTGGCCGCCAGCCAGACCATCGACCACAGCCTGGGCGGCTTGAATGCCCGCAGCGAAGTCGGCCTGCAATTGCGCCACGACCGGGTGCGGCTGGGCTTGTTCGACACCGTGGCGCGCCAGGTGACCGGCGTGACACGTGAAGACAAGGTACGGGAAACTCTGCTGGGCCTGTACGGCCAGACAACGGTGGAACTGGCGCCCTGGCTGCGCGGCATCGTCGGCCTGCGTGCCGACCAGGTGCGCTTTCGGGTCGACAGCCTGACGCTGGCGGTCAATTCGGGCCGCGCCAATGACAGCCAGCTTTCGCCCAAGTTGTCGCTGATCGCCGGGCCCTGGGCCAGGACCGAGTTCTTCTTCAACGCCGGGCGTGGCCTGCACAGCAACGACGCGCGCGGCACCACCGCACGCATCGACCCCAAGACCGGCGACCCGGTCGACACCGTGCCCGGCCTGGTGGCCTCACGCGGGCTGGAGGTCGGCGTGCGCAGTGAATGGCTGCCCGGGCTGACCACCTCGCTGGCGCTATGGAAGCTGGACTTCGATTCAGAACTGGTCTACGTGGGCGATGCCGGGGCCACCGAGGCCAGCCGGCCCAGCAAGCGCCGGGGTGTGGAATGGAACAACCGCTGGGCGCCGCTGCCCTGGCTGCTGGTGGACGCCGACCTGGCCTGGACGCATGCGCGCTTCAGCGACGCCGACCCGGCGGGCGACCGCATCCCCAACAGCGTCGACAAGGTGGCGTCCATCGCCTTCACCGCGCGTGACCTGGGCCCCTGGACGGCCAGTCTGCAATGGCGCTACCTGGGCAGCGGCCCGTTGATCGAAGACAACAGCGTGCGCGCCAACAGCGCGCTGACCAGCAACCTGCGCATCGCCCACCAGTTCAACCCCAAGACCAGCCTGACGCTGGATGTGTTCAACCTGTTCGACCGCCAGGTCAACGACATCGAATACTTCTACGACAGCCGGGTGCCGGGCGAGGCGGCGGCGGTGGCCGACAAGCATGTGCACCCGGCCGAGCCGCGCACGCTGCGGCTGACGCTGACCCATCAGTTTTGACCAGCGTGGCAGGCAGCCGGCTTTGGCCGGCCGCGTGACGCTCGAATCGTCACCCGCTGGCGCGCCTGGTCGGCTTCCATGGCGGCGCTGCGGCTGCGGGCGATGACCTCACCACGCGCCATCACCAGGTACCGGTCAGCCAGTTCGCCAGCCACGCCACCGTCTTGCGCGGCCAGAATGACGGCCACGCGCTGGCCGTTCAGGCCGCTGTCGGCCAGCCGGCAGGCCAGCCGGCGGACCAGCCTGCCGATATCCTCGATGATGCCGGCCTGGATGCGCCCAGCCGGTGCGCCCAGCCAGTGCGCCCAGCCGGTGCGCCAGGCACCAGCCGGTGCGGGCCGGCCACGATCGGCCCCGCCGGCGTGCGGGGCGCCTCGACGCTGCCAGGCAAGCGCTGCGGAACATCCCGCCACACCACGACTACTTGTCCCCAGGAGAAAACCGCATGCAATTCCTTTGCAACACCGCCATGGTCACGCTGGCGCTGGCCGCCGCCCCCAACCGCAGCGCATGCCCAGGCACAGGCCACCGTCAAGAATGACGGCCAGTTCCGTGCCGCCCTGGGCCTGGGCGCCAGCCTGGCCTCGGGCAATACCAAGGCCAACAACCTGTCGATCCATGCCGACGCGGTGCGCGCCACGGCGCAGAACAAGCCGTCGCTGTACGGCAACCTGCAATACGCCCGCAGCAATGGTGAGACCACCGCCGACCAGCTGCGCCTGGGCACCCGCTACGACCACGATCTCGATGCCAGGCTGTTCACCTTCGGCGGCCTGGATGTCGAGCGCAACAAGTTCGCCAACCTGAACCTGCGTGCGGAACTGAGCGCTGGCCTGGGCTGGCATGTGATCAAGACGCCTGCCACCACCTTCGACCTGTTCGGCGGCCTGGGCTACGTCAGCGACAACTACAGGACTGCGATGGTCATCGACGGCAGCAGCCGCGACAGCTACAGCTACCTGTCGCTGCGCCTGGGCGAAGAATCGACCCACCAGCTCAGCGCCAGCACCAGCGTCAAGCAACGCCTGACCATGGTGCCCAACCTGAAGAACCGGGGTGAGTTCCGCGCCAGCTGGGACGCTGGCCTGGCCGTGGCCATGCGCAAATCATGGAACCTCAACGTCGGTCTCAGCGTCGCCCACAACAGCGAGCCTGGCGCCGGCCGCAAGGCCACCGACACGCTGATGACCACCAGCGTGTCGCTCAAGTTCGACTGAGAGCGTGCGAGTCTTTCGCCCATGCCCGACAAGCTCTCGCGCTCTGAAACGGGCAACCCCCACCCGTTTGGGTTTCTCCCGGTTGCCGGGACGGGGGTCGGGTGTCAAAGTCGATCGGATCATTTCATATGACGATTGGAGACACCGCTCATGGCCCAGCCCAGTTTGCCCACCTTCGCCCGTCTCAGACGCCGTGCCCTGCTGGGCGCGGTGCTGGCCTCAGCCGCCAGCGGCGCACTGTCGCAGACCTGGCCTGACCGGCCGATCACGCTGATCGTGCCCTGGGGCGCGGGCGGCGGCACCGATGCGGTCGCCCGCATGATCGGCAGCCTGATGGAAAAGGACCTGGGCCAGCCGGTGAACGTGGTCAACCGCACCGGTGGCTCGGGCGTGGTCGGCCATTCGGCCATTGCCAGCGCCCCGGCCGATGGCTACACCATCGGCATCATCACGGTCGAAATCACCATGATGCACCACCAGAAACTCACCGAGCTGAATGGAGCGAGCTACACCCCCATCGCGCTGGTCAACCTCGACCCGGCCGGCCTGCAGGTGCGGGCCGATGCACCCTACAAGAGCGTGGCCGACGTGCTCGCGGCGGTCAAGGCCAACCCGGGCAAGTTCAAGGCCTCGGGCACCGGCCAGGGTGGCATCTGGCACCTGGCGATTGCCGGCCTGCTGCGTGACGCCAAGATCGACCCTGCGGCCGTGCCCTGGGTACCCAGCAACGGCGCGGCCTCGGGCCTGCAAGACCTGGCAGCCGGCGGGGTCGAGTTTGTGCCCTGCTCGCTGCCCGAGGCACGCAGCCTGATCGATGCCGGCAAGGTGCGCTCGCTCGCGGTGATGGGCACCAGCCGCTCGGCGCTGTTCCCCAATGTGCCCACGCTCAAGGAGCAGACCGGCAGCGACTGGGCCACCGGCGCCTGGCGCGGCATTGCCGCACCCAAGGGCCTGCCCGCGCCGCTGGCGGCCCGGCTGGAGGCCAGCGTCAAGAAGGCCTACGACAGCAAGGAATACAAGGACTTCATGGCCCAGCGCGGCTTCGGCCTGCTGTGGGCCGGTGCAAGCGATTTCGCCAGCTTCATGGCCAAGGGCGACGCCGACATGAAGGCGGTGATGACCGCTGTGGGCATCGCCAAGTAGCCGGCCGTGCGCGCCGTCGATCTGCGCCTGGGTCTGGCCCTGGCGCTGCTGGCCGCAGCGGTGCTGTGGTCGGCGCAGGCCTTTCCGGCAGTGCCGGGGCAGAAACTGGGCGCGGGCTTCCTGCCGCTGCTGGTGGGGGCCGGCCTGCTGCTGTGCGGCCTGGGCCTGGTGTTGCGCAGCTGGCGCGGCACGGCGTATGCCGAAGCCGACGCCGTGGCAGCCGAGGCATCGACAGGGCGTGACATCGCCAGCGCCCTGCTGATCGTGGCCGTGGTCATCGCCTATATCGGGCTGGCCGACCGGCTGGGCTTCCTGCTGGTCGCACCGCTGTGCCTGCTGGCGGTGTTGCGCGTGCTGCGGGTGGGCTGGGGGCCGGCGCTGGGCTGTGCGCTGGCCGGCAGCCTGCTGGTGCACCTGGTGTTCTACAAGCTGCTGCGGGTGCCGCTGCCCTGGGGCATCCTGGCCCCGCTGTACTGACCAGCCCCACAGACCAACCGCCCCACGGACCAGGCCCGCACCATGGACGCCCTTGCCACCGCTTTCGGGCTGGTGTTCCAGCCGTATGTGCTGCTGGTGATCCTGCTGTCGGCCGCGTATGGCCTGTTTGTCGGTGCCATCCCCGGGCTCACCGCCACCATGGCCACGGCGCTGCTGGTGCCGGTCACCTTCTTCATGGCGCCGGTGCCGGCGGTGGCGGCCCTCGTCACCGCCCCCGCCATGGCCATCTTCTCCGGCGACATCCCCAGCGCGCTGCTGCGCATGCCGGGCACGCCGGCCAG
>JBBRJU010000045.1:0-9475 GCA_038218895.1 Burkholderiales bacterium | reverse complement strand
TGGACAGCACCACGGCGCTGCCTGCCGGCAAGGCGCTGGAATTCAGCCACTCGTTTGCCGTGGGCAGCGGCAACCAGCTGCTGTTGGCGGGCGGTACGCTGGGCGGCAGCGGCAGCTTGCTCAACGACGGCCATCTGGCCGGTTTTGGCCAGTTGGCGGGCAGCGGCGGCTTCACCAATAGCGGCCTGCTGGTGCAAGGCGGCGGCAACCTGGTGCTGTCCAACACCGGGCCCAACCGCAACACGGGCAACTGGGACCTTGCCACCGGCGGGCAGCTGCAACTGGCCGGTGCGACCCTGACCAACCACGGCAGCATCGATCTCAACAGCGCCACCATCGGCGGCACAGGCACTTTGGCCAACGCGGCGGGCGGCACGGTGCTGGGCCGCGGCAGCATCACGGCGAACTTCAGCAATGCAGGCGCACTGGTGGTGGATGCAGGCACCACCCGGGTCAGCCAGGCCTTCGACAACAGCGGCCAGATCCAGCTGTCGTCCAACACCGCCACGCTGGCCGGCGGCGTGCTCAGCAACAGTGGCCAGATCGAAGGCCGGGGCCGGGTGAGCAATGCGCTGCACAACACCGGTGTGCTGCAAGCCCTGGGTGGCACGCTGACGTTTGCCGGCCCACTGGCCCATACCGGCAACGGCGTCATGGCCGCCGGCACTGGCGCCAAGCTGCTGGTGCTGACAGGCCTGGCCAGCAACGAGGCCCGGATCCAGCTGGACGGCGGCACGTTCGACAACAACGGCGCGCCCCTGGTCAACGCCGCCAGCGGCAGCATCAGCGGTTTTGGCACGCTGCGCAGCGGCGCACTGGTCAATGGCGGCCAGATCCTGCTGGCGGCGGGTCCATCGGTTGTGCATGCGGATGTGCTTGCCCAGGCGGGCAGCCAGACAATCTTGTCGGGCCAGGGCAACACGGTGTTCTACGGCGCGGTGGACGTTCAAGACGGGGCGGAACTGCGTGTGGCGCAAGGGGCGGTGGCCACCTTCTTTGGACCGGTCAACCAGCGCAGCGGTGCCCGCTTCACTGGCACAGGCCTGAAATACTACGAAGGCGACCTGGCGGTGGGCAACTCACCCGGCCTGGGCAGCGACGCAGGCAGCGTCACCTTCGGCGCGGCCAGCACCTACACGGCAGAAATTGGCGGCACCGACTCCGGTGACGCCCGGGGCAACGGCATCCAGTTCGACCGCTATGCCGTGGCGGGCACGCTGCAATTCGGTGGCAGGCTGGCCGTGGTGGCCTGGAACGTTTTTGTGCCCGTGGCCGGTCAGCGCTTCGACCTGTTCGACTGGGGCAGCACCCGGGGCGCATTTGAACTGCTGGACTTTGCCCAGGCACCCTTGGCGGCTGGCCTGGTGTGGGACACGTCGCACCTGTACACCGACGGCAGCCTGGCCGTGGCGGCCGTGCCAGAACCCGGTAGCGCCCAACTGCTGCTGGCCGGACTGGGGCTGCTGGGCTGGCTGGCGCGGCGCCGTCCTCGGGGTGGTGCAGGCACCTGCGACCGCGCCGGCTGACGGCAGGCGGGCGTGCTTGTCCGCATCGACCACATGCGCCAAGGGCAGGCCAAGCCGCCGGTCCTCAAGCCAAACGCGCTGCGGCGGCCGGCGCTGCCGGGGCTGCGGCCACCAGGCGGAGGCCGGCCGTGCGCTCGGCCACCCAGGCCGCCAGCGCCTCGCCGGGCATCGGCCGGGCAAACCAGTAGCCCTGCCCCTTCTGGCACCGCAGCGCCTGCAGCACGGCTGCCTGACCAGGTGTCTCGATGCCTTCGGCCACCGTGCCCATGCCCAGGCTCTGGGCCACCTCCACAGTGGCCTTGACCAGCGCGCGGTGGTGGGCGCTGGTCTCGAGCTGGCTGACGAAGGAACGGTCGATCTTGACCAGGTCCACCGGCATCTGGTGCAGGCTGGACAGGGACGAATAGCCGGTGCCGAAATCGTCCAGCGCCAGCGTCAGGCCCAGCGCCTTCAGGGCTTGCAGCTGGGTGCGCACCTGGTCATCCTGCGCCGCCAGGCTTTCGGTCACCTCCAGCTGCAAGGCGGCGGCGGGCATGCCGCAGGCACGCAATGTCCGGTCGACCTGCGCCACCAGGCCGGGCTCGGTCAGTTGCGCCCGCGACAGGTTGACCGACAAGCCCTGCGGTGCACCGGCGCCCAGCGTCTGCTGCCAGTGCATGAACTGCCGGCAGGCTGTCTCCAGCACAAACGCACCCAGCGCGCCGATCAGGCCAGTCTGCTCGGCCACCTCGATGAAGGCCAGTGGCGGCACCGTGCCGCGCAGCGGGTGGCGCCAGCGCACCAGCGCCTCGACACTGACAGCCGCGCTGCCGCCCAGGTGGACGATGGGCTGGTAGACGACGAACAACTCGCCCTCGGCCAGCGCCCGCCGCAGCTCGCCCTCGATCACGCTGCGGTGGGTGGCGCGCACCTTCATTGCCGCGTCGAACACCGCATGCCGTGCACCGCCGGCGCGCTTGGCCTCGCGCATGGCGATGCTGGCGTCCTGCAGCACGCTGTCGGCATCGGCATCGGCGTCGGCTGCGGCGGCATCGCCGATGGCCACGCCCGCGCTCACGCCCACGTGCAGCAGCAGGCCATCCAGCGCATACGGCCGCGACAAGCTCTCGACCAGGCGCCGGGCGATGCCGTGCACATCATCGGCGGCGCGCAAGCCTTCGACCACCACCACGAATTCATCACCGCCCAGCCGGGCTGCGGTGGACGCGGTCGGCACCGCGCGGCCCACCGCATCGCCAGGGCGCAGCGTGGCGGGCAAGCGCTGTGCCATCTGGCGCAGCAGCGCATCACCAGCAGCCGTGCCATGGGCCAGGTTGATCTGGTTGAAGCGGTCGGCATTGACGAACAGCACCGCAAAGCGCTGGTCGGGGTCGGCCTGCTGGCTGGCCAGCGCGCGGGCGATGCGCTCACGCACCACCGCACGGTTGGGCAGCGCGGTCAGCGCATCGGTGCGGTTGACGTCGTGCAGCTGGATGGCCAGGCGTTGCTGCTCCTCGTGCACCGTGTGGCTGACGTCGCTCAGGCAGCCCATCAGCGTGGTGTCATCCAGGCGGGTCAGGCTCAGCGCCAGGGTCTGCGGCGCCTGGCCGCCCACCCCACCCAGCGGCAGGCGCATCGCATCGCAGACCACGCTGCCAGGGGCCGTGTGCAATGCCACCAGCGCGCGCAGCCCGGGTGCCAATGGCGCCAGCACGGCAAAGAGATTGCCCATGTCGCCATCAGGCGCCAGCGGCATCAGCAGCTGGGCCGACATCGGGTTGATCATGGTGATTTCACCGTCGGGCCGGGCCTGCAGCAGGCCGATGGGCGCACGGTAGAGAAACTCGATCAAGGCCTCCTGGGCCACCACATCGGTCTGCATCGGGTGTGCCCCCGTTCAGGATGCAGCGGCCAGGGCAGCGCCATGGCGCAGACCGGGCTGCCAGCATTCCACGCGGTTGCGGCCCTGCGCCTTGGCCTGGTAGAGCGCCAGGTCGGCGCGTTTGAGCAGCGCGCCCAGCCCGTCGACATCCGCAGCCATCACCGCCACGCCAGCGCTCACGGTGTAGCGGATCTGCACGCCATCGACCTCCACCGCCTGCGCCGCCACCATGCGGCACAGGCGGTCGGCAGCGGCCAGGGCGCCTTCCAGCCCGGTGCCGGGCAACAGCACGACAAACTCTTCTCCGCCGCTGCGGGCCACCAGGTCGAGATCGCGGAAGGTGGCGCCCAGCCCGGCGGCCAGATGGCGCAGCACCGCATCGCCCGCCGCATGGCCGTGGCGGTCGTTGATCAGCTTGAAATGGTCGGCATCGAAGGCCACCAGCGACAAGGCCCGCGGCTGGCGCTGCCAGCGCATCAGCTCCAGCTCGGCGGCCTCGAAGAACGCGCGGCGATTGGCCAGCCCGGTGAGGTGGTCGCACAGCACCGAGCGCCGCAGCGTCTCGTTGGCTTCACGCCGGTCGGTGATGTCGCGCACGATCAGGCTGTAGCCACGCTCGTCGGGCCGGTCGTTGCCCGGCGCGTGCAGCGGTGCGATCAGGCAACTGCCCCAGAAGCGGCTGCCATCGGCGCGGCAGCGCCAGCCCTCGTCCATGGTCCAGCCATGCTGGTCGGCTTCACACAGGCGGTCGGCCAGCCGCTGCGGCGGCAGTTGGCCGTCGGGGTAGAACGCGGCCACCGATCGGCCCTCCAGTTGCTGGGCATCGAACCCCGTCAGGCGGCCGATGCTGGGGTTCCAGTCGGCCACCCGGCCGTCGGCGTGCAGCGGCACCAGCGCGTAGTCGCTGATGCTGCTGGTGATGGTATTGATCCAGGCCTGGTTCTGCCGCAGTTCGCGGTCGCGCCGCAGCGATTGGGTGACATCGCTGAGCACCGCCATCAGCCGCTCGGCGTCGAGCTTGAGCAGGGTGAGCGACAGCACCTGCGGCTTGCTGGCATGGCCGGTGCCGATGGGCAATTGCATCGCCTCGCAGATCATGCCGTGGCTGTTGCCGAAGCAGGCCGCGCGGTGCGCCAGATCGGGCGCCACGGCCTGCAGCACATGGAACAGGTTGTCCAGCGCGCCATCGGGCGCCAGCGGCATCAGCAGCTGCGCGCACAGCGGGTTGACCATCAGGATCTCGCCGTCCAGGCGGGTCTGCACCAGTCCGATCGGCACCAGGTACAAAAACTGCAACAGTGCCTCGTGTTCCTGCGCGATGTCATCGTCCATGGCAGCGCGCTCAGACAGGCCGCTGCACCAGCACGTAGCGCATGCCTTCGCCAGGCTGGGCCAGCAGCCGCAGCTTGACCTTGACCGGCCGCATGCGCAGCGTCAACACATAGTCGAGCGTGACGTCCAGCGGGGTGGCCGAGATGGCTGCATCCTCGAAGCGCTGCGCCACCAGAAAATTGTTCATGCAGGGCGCCACCACGGTGAACAGTGGGTGGCCGAGCACACGTTGCGGCGACAGCCCGGCCAGGCGGGACTCCAAGGCGTTGTAGCGGCGCACGAGCCCGGCAGCGTCGATGCCGATGAGGCCGAAATCCAGCGCATCCAGATCGGTCTCGGTGCTTTGCTGCAACGCCGACATCAGGTCAGCGTCCGCAAAATGAAGTGTCTGCACAGTGGACATGGGCGAACTCGGTTGGCCGCCCGTTGGCTGCGGGCGGCAAGTGATGGAAGGGCAGCCTGCGAGCAACTGCGTCAGTTGAGCCGGCCCAGCGCTGCATTGCCTGGTGTATCGGCAAACGGATGCTGGACCTGAGCGCAGTTACCCAAGCCAGGCGCTGCGCGCCTGGGCCCCCCCCCCCCCCCCAAAAAAAGGGCCCGAGAAGGGGGGCCCGCCCGCCCAGATCACTTGGCGCCGTAGCTGGCGGCCATGCCGGCACGCACGTCGTTCTGCACGCCATAGGGCGGGATCGGGTAGCGCAGGCCGTTGGCCGACAGGCGCTTCAGACCTTCGACCGCCTGCGCCAGCTGGGCGGGCTTCAACGCCATCAGCAGTTCGTCGTCGGGCACGCCACCGTAGCGCCGCTCGGGGAAACACGGCAGCGCCAGGCTGGGTTCGCCCGTGGCCAGCGCCCGGCCCCAGCTGTCGGCGCACGCCGATTCGCCCACCGCGCCCCATTCCAGCTTCTTGTAGCCGGCCCACTGCAGGCCGTTGATGAGCAGGATCATCTGCGCCGGGTTGGCATAGACCAGGGCGATGTCGGGTGCGCTCAGCCGGCCGGCGGCCAGTGGCGACACTGCCATGGCGGTGTAGCGGCCATGCGGCACGCAGGTCATCGCCTGCTGGTGCTTGGCAGCATCGGCCTCGGTGGCGAACCAGACGCCGACAAAGGCCTTGCCCGCCTCGAAGGTGGCGTCCTGCGGTGCCAGGCCGATCACCGCGCCGCACTGCTGGCCGACCAGATCATCGACCGTGATGCCCACAGTGAAGCCCAGCCGCGCGGCCTGGCCCACGATCTGGTCGGTGGTATGCACCGTGCCCTTGGGGCGGCGGATCTTGGGCACGGCCAGCATGTCGTCGATGCGCTCGAACAACTGCATGCCGATGGGCGTGGTCTTGAGCCGCAACAGGCGGAACAGGTCGTCGACCAAGGCAGCCAGGTCGAGGGTGGTGGTGGTCGTGTCGGTGGCCATGGCGGCGCCTGTGCAGGTGGTGGGGCCACCATGATGCAGGGCGCACGGCGCAGCGATAGCCCGCAGGCGACAGGCCGCCGCAGCACGCCAGAAACAAAAAAAGAGCACCGAAGTGCTCTGTGTTTGCCACCGCTGCGGCGCGCCGCAGCTGGTGTATCTGGCGTCCCCTAGGGGATTCGAACCCCTGTAATCACCGTGAAAGGGTGGTGTCCTAGGCCTCTAGACGAAGGGGACTGAATTTTAACGGCATGCCTTGCCCGGCTCGGCTTGCCTCATTCGGCTTGCCTCAAATCACCCACTTGAACAGCGCCACCAGCCTTGAAGATTGGTGGAGGTAAGCGGGATCGAACCGCTGACCTCTTGCATGCCATGCAAGCGCTCTCCCAGCTGAGCTATACCCCCAAGCGCTGTTCAAGCCAGTCCATGACTATAGCACGGGGTTCAAACGTGCTGCAAGCGCACCAGCGCCGTCGTGCGGTCGAACAGTGCCACCACCGCATCGACCGACGGCGTCTGCGTGCGCCCGCACAGCAGCGCGCGCAGCGGCATGGCCAGCAGCGGCATCTTCAGCTTGTGCTCGGCCAACGTGTCTTTCAGTGCCTGGGCGATGCCGGCCTTGTCCCATGTGCATGCGGCCAGGCGGTCGCGCAGGCTGACCAGGGCCGGGCGCACTGCGTCAGTGACGTGCGCCGCCAGGTCATCGGCGCTGGGCCTGACCGGCGCAAAGTACATCTGCAGCCAGTCGGCCAGGTCGACCGTGGTGTTGCAGCGGTCCTTGAACAGCGCGCACATCGCCGCCAGGCGGTCATCGGCCGGCACGGCCAGGCCACGGCCGCCCAGCTGCGCGGCCACCAGCACCGCCAGGCGGGCGTCTTCGGCCTGCTTGATGTAGTGCGCATTCACCCAGGTGAGCTTGGCCGCGTCCCACTGCGCCGGGCTCTTGCTCAGGTGGCTGCCGTCGAACCAGGCCACCATCTGCGCCAGGCTGAACAGTTCCTCGTCGCCATGGCTCCAGCCCAGGCGGGCCAGGTAATTCAGCATCGCCTCGGGCAGGTAGCCGTTGTCCTGGTAGGCGGTGACGCTGACCGCACCACGCCGCTTGCTGAGCTTCTGGCCATCTTCGCCCAGGATCACCGGGCAATGGCCCAACTGCGGCAACGGCGCGCCCAGGGCCTTGAAGATGTTGATCTGCCAGGGCGTGTTGTTGATGTGCTCGTCACCGCGGAAGACATGGGTGATGCCCATATCCCAGTCGTCGACCACCACGGCGAAGTTGTAGGTCGGCACGCCCAGCGTGCCCTCCGGCGCGCCGGCCGGCGCCGGCCGCAGGATGATCAGGTCGTCGATCTCGTGGTTGGCGATGCTGATCGTCCCTTTCACCAGGTCGTCCCAACTGACGATGCCGTGCTCGGGGTTCGCAAAGCGCACCACCGGCTTCACACCTGATCCCGGATCGGGCACCGGCGGCAGCCGCTTGCCCGGTGCCGGGCGCCAGCGGCCGTCGTAGCCGGTTTTTTCACCGCGGGCCTTCTGGGCCTCGCGCATCGCGTCCAGTTCGTCCGGGGTGCACCAGCAGCGGTAGGCGGTGCCGGCGGCGATCATCTGGTCGACCACCGCGTGGTAGCGCGCCAGGCGCTGCATCTGGTGAACCGGGCCTTCGTCGTAACCCAGGCCCAGCCAGTGCATCGACGCCAGGATCTGGTCGACCGAATCCTGCGTGCTGCGCGCCACGTCGGTGTCTTCGATGCGCAGCACGAATTGCCCGCCAAAGTGCCGCGCATAGGCCCAGGAATACAGCGCGGTGCGCGCCGTGCCCAGGTGCAGGAAGCCGGTGGGCGACGGGGCGATGCGGGTGCGGACGGTGGGGACGGTCGGCAAGGTCGGCAAGCTCATGCAATTTGCTCCAGGCCGCGCAGCAGGTCGGCCTTCAGGTCTTCCACGTCCTCCAGGCCCACCGCATAGCGCACCAGCCCCTGGCCGATGCCGGCGGCCTGGTGCTGCGCCTCGCTCAGGCGGCCGTGCGAGGTGGACGCCGGGTGGCAGATGGTGGTCTTCACATCACCCAGGTTGGTGGTGATGCTGGCCACCTGGGCAGCGTCGATGACCCGAAAGGCACGCGCGCGCAGCTGATCGGCGCCCTGCCCTTTCACATCGAAGCTGACCACCGCGCCGCCGCTGCCGTGTTGCTGCGCCATCGCCAGCGCATGCTGGGGGTGCGCCGCCAGGCCGGGGTAGTGCACCCGCGCCACCTGGGGTTGCTCGGCCAGCCATTGCGCCACCTGCAGCGCCCGCGCGCTGTGCGCCTGCATGCGCACCGACAAGGTTTCCAGCCCCTTGAGCACCACCCAGGCGTTGAAGGGCGACAGCGTGAGCCCGCCCGACTTCATCACCGGCAGCATCTTGCTCTGCAGCAGGTCTTCGGGCCCGCACAGCGCGCCGGCGATCACCCGGCCCTGGCCATCGAGGTACTTGGTGCCGGAATGCAGGACGAAATCGGCGCCGAACTGCACCGGGTTCTGCAGTGCCGGTGAGCAAAAGCAGTTGTCGACCGCCAGCAGCGCACCGCCGCAGTGGGCAATGTCGGCCAGCGCGGCGATGTCGCAGACATCGGTCAGCGGGTTGGTCGGTGACTCAGCCATCAACAGCTTGGTGTTGGGCCGCATGGCCTGGCGCCATTGGTCCACATCGGTCTGGGAGACGAAGGTGGATTCGACCCCGAACTTGCCCATCTCGCCCTGCAGCAGGCGGATGGTGGAGCCGAACACGCTGCGTGAGCACAACACATGGTCACCCGCCTTGAGCAGGCCCATCAGCAGCAGCAGGATCGCCGACATGCCGCTGCTGGTGCCCATGCAAGCGCCGGTGCCCTCCAGCGCGGCCAGGCGGCGCTCCATCATCATCACCGTGGGGTTGCCGAAGCGGCTGTAGGTGAAGGCTTCTTCTTCTTCGGCGAAGCGGCGCGCGGCGGTGGCCGCGTCGGGCTGCACAAAGCTGCTCGTGAGATACAGCGCCTCGCTGTTCTCGCCGTACTGGCTGGCAGGCATGCCTGCGCGCACCGCCAGGGTGTCGCGGCGCAGGCCGGGCGGCAAGGGCTTGCGCGGCAGGCGCTTTTTCTCGGGTGTCAGGCTCATGGAGGGGCAGGTCAGAAGGGCGGGCGGATCAGGCGGGCTCGGCCCGGCTTTGCAGCGTCAGGCGGGTGCGGTCGTTGCTATCTTCATCGTCCTGGCGGGCCTCGGTGCGCTGGGCCTCGATGGCGGCGAAGTCGGAGATGCTGACATCCCCGGTGATGTACTGGCCGTCGAAGCAGCTGGCCTCGAAACCGACGATGGCCGGGTTCAGCGCC